>CAYYLF010000007.1:0-35580 GCA_964472425.1 uncultured Muribaculaceae bacterium
CATATTACTACAACTTAGAAGTAACTTTCAACAACTTGGATGAAGACCAGAGTAGCGATATAAATGCCGTATTCCATAGTTACTTCGGAGCAGGACAGATATCTAGGTACAGATACTACAAGTTATCAGTCAATCCGAATGGAGGAGTATGGGATACATACTCGAGTACACAAGAATACCTTCTCAAGAACAATGAGACCAAGACGATAAACAATCCGACGAGAGTAGGATACACCTTCGAAGGATGGGACATCGCAGGAAACAGTTCAACCTTAGAAGGCAACACCTTCTCGATGGGGATAGAAGATTCTAGTCTCATAGCCAAGTGGTCAGTAAATTCGTATAACTTGAGAATAGATGCGAACGGTGGGTCATATACAGGAGACCTAACGAAGTCAGTAGAGTATGGTAGTTCAGTATCAGTAGTCGAACCGACGAGGGAAGGATACACATTCACAGGATGGGACGTGAGTGGAGGAACACTTAGTGGTACGACCTACACGATGAGCGAAGCGAAAGATGCGACTCTCACAGCCACATGGCAAATCAACAATTACAAGTATATAGCCTATCACAACAAGATGAATGTAAATGGAGTAGGATATACGAGAGTAGAGGCAGATACGGATGAAGGAGAATCTGAATACAATTCGACTGTAACACCGGAAGTGAAGCCATATACGGGATTCGATAGTCCTAGTCAAGAAAGTATCACAATAAAACATGAAACAGTATATCCACCAGCACTAAACAAAGTAGAGTACAATTACGATAGACACCAACATAATTTGACAGTCAATCCAGATGGAGGAACATATACAGGGCAAACGACTAGTACGATGTACTATGAAGCATCAGTCACTTTGACACCACCTACAAAGACGGGATACAACTTTACAAAGTGGACAGCAAGCACAGGAACAATAAATGGAAACGAGTTCACGATGGGAGACGAAGACTCGACAGTCACAGCCAACTACGAAGCTAAAACTTTCAGTATAACCTTCAATGCGAATGGCGGGACAACCCCGATTGTTAGTAAGACAGTCACCTACGACTCGACCTACGGAGAATTACCTACTCCAACATACGATGGATACGAATTCTTAGGGTGGTTTACAGCACAAGAAGATGGGACTCAGATACTATTTACCACAAAAGTTGTTTTGAGTGGAAATCAAACTTTATTTGCCCAATGGAAAAAGAAAGCAACCGCGACTACACTTCTAGCTAAAGCAAACGATGCGAGTATAACAGATTACAATTCTGGAAACAAACAAGAAATGTTTGTATTCGACCATCCGGAGGCAACTCAGACGACTGGTTGGACCGAAGAAGAGAGAAGAGATTACAGATATATAGGAAACGAGCCTAATAACTATATAACTTTCAACAACGAGACATGGAGAATTATAGGAGTATTCACAGTAGAGAATGAAAGTGGAAATAAAGAGCAGCTGATGAAAATAATAAAAGACCAATCAATAGGAAATCTAGCATGGGATTCAAACATGGTAAATGAATGGTCGACAGCATCATTACAACAACTATTAAATGGAGATTATTATAACCAAACAGGAAGTTACACTAGTACAGCGAGTATAAAAGGATTAAGCTCTACAGCACGTTCACAAATAGCGAAAGTAAAATGGTACTTAGGAGGGTCAAATACAGATACAGGACTAGGAGGACCAGTTTACTATAACTTTGAACGAGGAACGACGACTTGCGTAACAGAAAAGCGCTGTGATGGGACAAGAACGACAAGTATAATACAAAACGT
Source organism: uncultured Muribaculaceae bacterium (assembly GCA_964472425.1). GTDB lineage: Bacteria > Bacillota_I > Bacilli_A > RF39 > UBA660 > RUG11867. Next base: position 1,784 of record CAYYLF010000007.1, read on the forward strand.
AGGATTAATGTATGCAAGTGATTATGTATATACATATGCCAATGGAGTAGATAATACATGTTACTCAAACGGATATGATTGCAACTGGGGAACCCCAAGAGCAGGCTGGTTGTATGATAGCAGTGTTACACTATGGACCCAGTTGACACGTGCGACGGATGCGTACGGCTCGGCCCGTGTGGACAGTGGGAGCGGCCAAGTGAGCAGCTGCGACGTGCGCAATATGTATGGTGCTCGCCCAGTAGTCTTTCTGAACTCCAAAGTCGCCATAGTAGACGGGGACGGTAGTCAAGGAAATCCATACAAAATCAATTAAGTCAACCTTTTTAGGTTGACTTTGCTTTTTCATTATGATATCATCTTCTTAATAAAACGAAATGGAGGGAAACAAAATGGCAGTTAAATTGAGACTTAAAAGAATGGGTGCGAAGGCTAAGCCTTTCTATAGAATAGTTGCCGCCGACTCTAGAAGTCCACGTGATGGGCGCTTCATCGAAGTAGTCGGAACTTACAATCCAATCGCCAAAGCCGACCAAGTCAAAATAGACGAAGAGAAGGCTATGAAGTGGCTAAAAAATGGAGCGCAACCTACTGACACAGTCAGAAACTTGCTCTCGACTACTGGTACATGGGCTAAGTTCAAATCTACTAAAAAAGAGGAAAAATAGTTTATGGATGTGGTAAAAGAATTCACGACTAAACTGGTCTTGGGCTTAGTCAAAAATCCTGAGATAGTTAAAGTACAAGACTTCACAGATGAAGATGGAACACTCATCCTCGAAATAATCGTTCACAATGACGACATGAGCACGGTAATCGGCAAATCGGGTGCTACCGTAAAAGCTATAAGAACTCTGGTAAACGCCTGTGCTTACAAGCAGAATTTACCTAAAATAAAAGTAAATGTCGATTCGATTTAAGGCCGCACGGCCTTTTTTTCACGAACTTTTGTCAAATCGAGGCATTGAAAAACACTCTCGAGTATGCTACAATGTATACAGATGAAGGAAACTTCATAAAATAAAAAGGGAAACGCTCGACTTTTGCTCGTTTGAGTGTTTACCTACTGGAGTTCACTCAATCTTGCGATTGAGTGTTTTTTTGTTCCAATATTTTGAGCAACAAACTATCGAATAGTATGCGTTCAAATATTAAGAACAAAAACATCATTATGGCCTTCATAGATGGCTTTTCATTTTGGTTTATCATAACGACGCGCCTCCCTTCGTTTTTAAATCACAGGTGGTGAACATATGAATATAAACGGCAAGAGGGCAAACACTCAAACAATCGAGGATGTTTCCTAAACTAACTATACTAAAAATGATGAGTTAATGCAATAGCCAAAACGAAACTTACGAACTTTTGTCAAAATCGGCATATTGAAAAAAATCATAAATCGTGTTAAAATGTATACAGATGAAGGAAACTTCATAGAATAAAAAAAGGAAACGCTCGACTTTGCTCGTTGAGTGTTTACCTTATGTTAGGTTTTACTCAATCTTGCGATTGAGTGTTTTTTTGTTCCAATATTTTGAGTAGCAAACTATCGAATAGTATGTGTTCGAATATTAAGAACAAAAACATCATTATGGTCTTCATAGATGGTCGTTTATTTTGATTAGTCATATACGATGTACCTCCTTCTATTTTGTTATCCAATTTAGTAAAAGAGAATTACAAAACAGGAAAGGATGGTAAACACTCAAACAGTCGGGAACGATTCCTAAACCTAACTATACTAAAAATGATGGGCTAATGCAATAACCAAACCGAAACTTACGAACTTTTGTCAAATTACATATAAAAACTTCGAACAGACAAACATAGCCCACAAATTCATCCTTAAAATCGCTCAAATTTGACGCCCACTCGACAGTAAATAACTTTACTAAAAAACGCGTTTATTATATAATTATAATGGTGAAGAAGTATGGCAAAGAAAAAAACTAGCAAGTCTAGCACAAAGAAAAACGATTCTATCGCTGCAGAAGTCTGGGGCGTTTTATTGATATTGATTGCAATCATGGGATTCGGGGGATTCGGTCCCGTCGGGCAAATCATCAAAGGATTCGCCATCTTTTTGATGGGCGTATGGTATGTCGTCGCTTTGCTCGCCTGCATGGCTGTCGGCTGTTATCTCGTTGTCAAAAGGAAATTTCCACAATTCTTTACGGTTCGTTTGATAGGAATCTACCTCGTCATTTTGACCGCACTCGTGTACTCACATATGTCCTACGCCATCGAATTGAACTTGAGTGGAAGTGCCATTCTCCAGGCAACCATTGACAACTTCATGGACATAGGAATTCTCAATTACACGGCGAACTCGGGCGGAGGAGTGATAGGAGGCCTCTTCACGGTTCTTTTCACCTCCGCTTTTGCCTTCGATGGGACGCGAATCGTCCTCGTTATACTGCTCGTTTTGGGAGTCATCCTCTGCTTCGATTTATCGATAAGTGATTGTCTCGATTTCGTGAGAAAACTCTTCAACAAAGTACGCGTTCCGAGTGACGATGAAGAAGATGAGGACGAAGGCGATGGAGAAGAGGAAGAAGAGGAAAAAAGACTCTCAAAAAAGAAAAAAGGCCTGTTCTCTCGTGAAAAACATGAGCCTTCCATCGAAGATACAGTTTGCACCGAATCTCTCGAGCACGTCAAAGTTTATTCCAACATGGATGACCTCATGAACGCAATGGAAACGCCGAAAGAAGAAGAGCCATCTAGCAATCTTCAAGAAATGCAAACATCTACTACGCCGGCCATTCCGACGACTCAAACCGACTCCGGTAATGCCAACTACACATTGCCAACTCTAGACCTTCTCGACAAACCTAAATCTATTGGAAAAGTCAATTCGACCGAATTCCTTCAGTCGAACAAAGCAGCCCTCGAAAGGGTTCTCGCCGATTTCCAAATAAGCGGTCGAGTAGTCGAAATTCACGAAGGACCTGCTGTCACCCAATTCGAAGTAGAAGTCAAAGCAGGAACCCGCGTCAGCCGCATCACTTCCATCCATAAAGAAATTGCCCTCGCACTCGCGGCTAAAACGGTTCGTATCGAAGCTCCAATTCCAGGCAAAAATACGGTCGGAGTCGAAATTCCTAATAGCAAAGTCATTCCCGTACCTATACGAGAAGTACTTAGTCGCCCGAACAAAGACTCCATGAAGGCGAACATCCCAGTTGCCTTAGGTAAAGACATCATGGGGCAAATCAAATGGGCCGACATTTCCAAAATGCCGCACCTGCTCGTCGCCGGTTCGACTGGATCTGGTAAATCTGTCTGTATCAACTCGTTCATCGCATCCATTTTGATGCTCAAACGTCCAGACGAAGTCAAGCTCGTCATGGTGGACCCTAAAAAAGTCGAGCTGTCTAACTACAATGGCATTCCGCATCTTTTGTGGCCTGTCGTCACTGACCCACGCAAGGCGAGTGCAGCATTACAAAAAGTGGTCGTCATGATGGAACAAAGATACGATGTCTTTGCCGACAAAAACGTCAAAAACATTTCTGGCTACAACGAATGGGTCGAGGAACAAAACCGTGCGGCCGGGCAAGAAATAGAAAAGAAAATGTATTACTTGGTCGTAATCATCGACGAGTTGGCCGATTTGATGGTCGTCGCCTCCAAAGAAGTCGAAGACTCGATTATGCGTATCACTCAGATGGCTCGTGCAGCCGGCATCCATTTGATAGTCGCGACTCAAAGACCATCCACGGATGTCATCACGGGTGTCGTAAAGGCGAACATTCCATCTCGTATCTCTTTCGCCGTCGCTTCCCAAATCGATTCACGTACGATTCTCGACATGAGTGGTGCCGAAAAACTTTTGGGAAAAGGTGACATGCTCTTCTATCCGATGGGTGCGTCCGTCACTGAACGTATTCAAGGTAATTTCATCTCCGACGACGAAGTCGAAAGACTGATAAAATACGTTTCCGAGCAAGAATTCTCGACCTTCACACCGGCTTACGACGAAGTTCCAGACAATCACTCGGTCGGAGGAGAAAACTCGCCGAAAGAAGAATACGACGATCCTCTCTTCAACGACGTCGTCGAATTCGCCGTCCAAACCGGCAAGATAAGTGCCAGCCTCATTCAAAGACGATTCGCCGTCGGCTACAACCGCGCTGCTAGAATAGTAGACTTGCTCGAAGAACGTGGAATCGTAGGTCCTCCGAACGGCTCGAAACCGCGCGAAGTTCTCGCCAAAGTCCAAAATAACGACTAAATACTTGAGATAACCGATTATTTCTGTTACAATTGAGTGAGAGGTGAATACAAAATGTACGAAACGAGATTATTTAATGTCGAAGAACTGGAAACTACTCTAGTCGAGAAGACCTTAAAAGAAATATACGACGCTCTAGAAGAAAGAGGATATAATCCGATAAATCAACTTGTCGGTTACCTTCTTTCGGGCGATCCCGGTTACATTTCTAGTTACAAAGAATCTAGAAAAAAGATAACGAGTCTAGACAGGGCTAAGATATTGGAAACTCTCCTTAAGAGTTATATTAGATAATGAGATACCTAGGACTAGACTTGGGTACTAAAACCCTCGGTGTAGCTATCACGGATGCCTTGGGTTTGATTGCCAACCCACTTAAAACTATCAAGTTTGACTCTTACGACGACTTGCTGCCGGAACTTATGCGAATTATCGAAGAAAGCGACGTGAAAGAAATTGCCTTAGGTTTGCCCAAAAACATGGACAACTCGCTAGGGTTCGCGTCCGAACGCAGTCTCGCGTTCAAAGACTATTTGGAATCGCACCTCGACGTGCCCATTGTGCTCGTCGACGAGCGACTCTCGACCGTCGAAGCCGAAAGATACCTTTTGTCGACCGATATGAGCCGCAAAAAGAGAAAAAATCACATCGACGCGGTCGCTGCAAGTGTCATACTGAATACATACATGAGAATGAAAGGAAAATGAAAATGAAAAGCGAAAACAAAAACCTCTTCACTATTACGAACGATAGGGGAGAAAAAGTAGAATGTGAGGTAATCTTGACCATCGATTCGGACGAATTTGGTCACAATTACATAGTATATACGGACCACACGATGGACGAAAATGGAAATATCAAGACTTATGCCAATATCTACGATCCGACGGGTGCCAGCCTCGACCTTCAGCCAGTCACGACTGACGAAGAATGGGACATGATCGAATCCGTTCTTGCCAGTGCTCAAAAGCAAGTACTGAAAGAACAGATGGCTAATCAAGCAAAAAAAGACGAAGAGAACTAATCATGAAAAAAAGAGTATTATTTATCACATTAGTTGGGTTATTTCTCTTTTTAATTATAGGAATAACGGGTGGGCTAGTTTATTACAATGCCAATTTGAAAGAAGTAGACGCAAATGCGAAAGAAAACATCACTTTTACCGTCACAGCCGGCGAAGCGGCCAATACGATAATCGCGAACCTCAAAAGGGAAGGCCTCATCAAAGACGACTTGTCGATGAAAATATACGTAAAACTTCATCCTGGCAATCCCCAAGCGGGAACATATATCCTTACCAAAGCGATGACTGGCCCGGAAATCTACCAATCTTTTCTCGATGGCAAAGTAACGCGCAATACTACTTGGGTGACCTTCGTCGAAGGTAAGAGACTGTCGTACGTCGCCGATGTCATAGCCAAAAACTTCGATTTTACGGTCGACGAGGTAAATGCCGTCTTGGACGACAAAGAATACATTTCTTCTCTCATTGCGCGCTACGACTTTCTGACCGACGACATATTGAAAGATGGAATATACCATCCATTGGAAGGCTATCTCTTTCCGGACACGTACGAATTTTTGAGTGACGTGACCATCCACGGCATAATCGAAGCTATGCTCGACAATACGGCATCCAAACTGTCTGCCTATTCTTCCCAAATCGAGGCGAGCCCATATTCTATTCATCAACTCATGACTTTGGCTAGCATCGTAGAACTCGAAGGAGCTCACAGTGACGACCGCCAAGGAGTCGCGGGCGTATTTTACAATCGCTTGAAGATAGGTAAGCGCTTGGGTTCGGATGTCACCACTTACTATGCCGTCGGCAAAGATTTTTCGGTCGACCTCACGTGGGACGATTTGAACAGTTGCAACGGTTACAACACCCGTGGAGCTTGTGTACCGGGACTCCCCATCGGGCCGATTGCGTCGCCGAGTTTTGCAGCTTTAAAAGCTACCCTCGAACCGACTAGCCACGACTACCTCTTCTTTGTCGCCGACAAATATGGTAAAACTTACTTCAGTAGGACGAGTGCCGAACACAATGCAACCGTCGCCAGACTCCAAAGCCAAGGGCTTTGGTACACGTACTAACAATAAAAGGGGAAGAATCATGGACGAATTTTACGATATAGTTGCGAATACACCGGTCGAACCGACTAAAAAGCCATTTAAAATATACAAACTCAAACTCGAGCATCACCATTGGCATTCTGGACAGATAAAACGCGGAATGCCCATTTTGACGCCCATCGAATATATCGAAAAATATGCTTGCCGAAATCGAAGCAAACGATTTGTGAGATTTGGCAAACACATTTGACACGAGCGATTTGCTTTAACTCGCCAACTATGGTATAATGCTAATAGTTGGTGATTTTTTAATGAAAGAAACAATTATTGCGATGGAAAAGTATGCAAAGGAATATAACGTTCCTATTATCGAAAAAGATTCCATCAAATTTATTATGAAGTACATAAAGCTCAACGACGTCAAAACTATTTTGGAAATAGGCACGGCCATCGGTTACAGTGGCATACTCATGGTGAGTGCGAACGAAGGCACGAGTCTCACGACCATCGAACGCGACGAAAAACGTTACATGGAAGCGATTAAAAACGTCAAAAAGTGTGGATTGGAACGCCAAATCGAAGTCGTCTTTCAGGATGCTCTCGACGTAAACCTCGTCGGTCGTACCTACGACCTCATCTTTATCGACGCCGCCAAAGGACAATACATCAAATTCTTCGAGAAGTTCAGTCATTACCTGAGTCCCAATGGGGTCATCATCACGGATAACATCAATTTCCATGGCCTCGTCGGCAACCGCGATGAGACGATGAGCAAAAATCTCAATAGCTTAGTTTCGAAAATCGAAAACTACATCGATTTCTTGAAGAACAATACGGAGTTTACGACAAAGTTCTACGACATCGGCGACGGGCTTAGTGTAAGTTATAGAAACCAAGATGAAAAAAGATAAAGTACTTTTACAAATCGCTTCGCTGGAAGCCATCGAAAAATACGAGAAGTTAGGCATCACTAACTTCCTTTTCCCGTTGAAAAACTATTCCATCGGATACGATTCATTCACCCTAGAAGAAATTAAAAAGACCGGTGTGAACGCCTACATTCTTGCGAACAAACTTTTGACTGACGACGATATAGACGCTTTCGAGGCACTCGAAATCCCCGCAAACGTCCGCGGCTTCGTAATCGAAGATACGGGTCTATACGTCGCATTAAAAGATTTCGGATACACGCTCATAAACTTTCAAAATCATTTGAATGCGAACCACGAGACTTGCCTTTACTGGCTCAAATACTTCGATAGCCTCGTCATCTCGACTGACATAACCGCCGAAGAAATCGAAAACATCGTCGACCACGCGACAGCTCCGCTAGTCCTGAATACTTTTGGTTATCCGATGATAATGTACTCCCGTCGACATCTCATATCGAACTACTACGAAAATTTCAAGCTCGAGAAAAAGAACCGAATAACCATCAAAGACCCGAAAGATAAATTCACTTTCTGGCTCTACGAAACGGAAGACGGCACGGCTTGCTTCGATAGCCATATTCTCGACGTCCGCGAATTTGCTAGCCGTTTACCCGAAGATAAGATATTATTCTACCTCGTAAACGCGTCGCACATAGCCGAAGAAGACGTCGTAAAAGCTCTAACCGGTGAACCGGTCGAAAACGCGTCGACGGGTTTCCTAAATCGCAAAACAGTGTATAGGGTAGGTGATTTGAAATGATAGAACTGCTTAGCCCCGCTGGCGACAAGGAGAGACTTTTCTTTGCTTTCCTTTACGGAGCCGACGCCGTCTACTTGGGCGGACCTAAGTACGGCCTTCGCGCCAACGCGACCAATTTTACCTTGGACGAACTGTCCGAATGGGTCGAATATGCTCACAGCCTCGGCAAAAAAGTTTATGTGACCGTGAACATCGTCTTCCACGACGAAGACCTAGAAGGACTCGCGGAATACTTGAAATATTTGGCCGCTATCGAAGTCGACGCGATTATCATCTCGGACCCAGTCGTCCTCGAGACCTTGAAGAAAAATTCCCTCGACTTAGAAGTCCATCTGAGCACGCAAGCAAGTACTCTCAACTCGCGAGCAGCCAAATTCTATATCGACCAAGGAGTCACCAGAATAGTCCTCGCTCGCGAAGCCTCTAAATCCGATATCGAACGCATCAAAAAGGAAACCGGAATCGACCTCGAATGCTTCATTCAAGGAGCTATGTGTACCTCGATGAGTGGCCGATGTGTCCTTTCGAACTATGCGACCAATCGCGACTCCAACCGCGGAGGATGTGCCCAAGTCTGTCGCTGGGCTTTCGTAAGCGAAGACACGAACGAGTTTACTATCATGCCCAAAGATTTGAACATGATAAACGAAATCGAAAGCATGATTGCCTCCGGCGTAAACTCCTTCAAAATCGAGGGACGCATGCGTTCCATCTATTACATCGCAACTGTCCTTCATACCTATCGAAGCATCATCGACAAAATAGAGAATAATACTCTTACCGATGCATATTTGAACTATGCGGCGAATATCATAAATAGGGTAGCCAACCGCGAATCGGTAAGCCAATTTTACCAGGGTATTCCGGGTCCAGAAGGCGAATACTTCTCCGGTCGCCGAGAAGAATCGAATCAAGACTTCTTGGGCCTAGTAAAAAGCTGTGAAGACGGATATGCCCTCGTCGAAGTCCGCAACTACTTCAAAAAAGGCGATGTCGTTCAAGTATTCGGTCCGACGATGGATACGGTCGAATTTGAACTCGACGAAATACTCGACGAGAAAGGCGACATCAAAGATTACTGCAACCGCCCTAAAGAAATCGTAAAGATAAAAGTACCTTATACTTTAGAAGAAAATGCGATGATGCGTACGAAAGTGTTTGACAAATTCGTGGAAATTTAGTATCATTAGTTCGACCGAAAATAAGGTTACTTTTTTAAAGGAAAAAATAGACACATGAAAGAGTGAAAAATTATGACAAAAAAAGAAGAATGCTTACTGACTGCCGACGGTTTTTTAGCGTTGGAAGAAGAGTTGAACGAACTCAAGACAGTCAAACGTCCTCAAGTAATCGAGGCTATCAAAGACGCGCGAGCTCAAGGAGACCTTTCCGAAAATGCCGACTACGATGCAGCTAGAAACGACCAAGCCGCCTTGGAAGCACGAATCAAAGAACTCGAACATATGATAGATCACGCCAAAATAATCGAAGGCGGTGCCAAAGGAGTCGTCGGACTCGGTTCGACTATCAAGATAAGCTATGTCGACGACGAGGAGGAAGAAGAATATAAAATAGTCGGCTCTCTCGAAGCTAACCCTTTCGAGAACCGCATTTCGAACGAATCTCCGATAGGAAAAGCCGTCTTGAACAAAAAAGCAGGCGAGACGGTCACGGTCGAAAGTCCGAACGGTTCGTACGACGTCAAGATTCTTTCTATAAACTAATTTTGACCAAAAAGATAGACCTCACGGTCTTTTTTTGATATAATGTTTCCTAGGTGATTTTAATGCAAACGACACGCAGTGAACTTAGAGTAAAGATTATGACTATCCTCTATCAGATAGATATATACAAGCAAAGCGGACTCGAATACGACATCGATGAATGCATAAAAGAGAATACGGAAGTCGAAAGTGATTTCGTCAAAGAAGTCGTCTATGGAGTAAACACCTATTACGATGAACTATCGCAGCTGGCGAACGAATATCTAGAAGACTGGAGCATCTCTCGCCTCGACAAGACGGGCGCGGCCATCCTTCGCATGGCCCTCTACGAGCTCAAATATATGGACACACCTTCGATTGTCGTCATCAACGAAGCTGTCGAATTGGCAAAAAAATATTCGGACGAAGCGGTCCGCAAAATGATAAACGCGGTCCTTGACAAGTACATGAAAGCGGAGGAATGATGGCAAACTTTATCACGGTAAGCGCCCTCAATAACTATTTAAAAAGAAAGTTTGAGGCCGATATCCATCTCGGCCACGTCTATTTGAAGGGCGAAATCTCGAACTGCAAAATTCATTCGCGAGGGCACATCTACTTCAGCCTCAAAGACGAAACGAGCGTCATAAATGCCATCATGTTCGCGGGCGATGCTGCTCGCCTAAATTTCGAACCCAAAGACGGAACTAAGGTTTTCACGGAAGGTAAAGTGACCGTCTACGAAGGCTCGGGCAAGTATCAAATAGTCGTCTCCAAGATGCAACCCGATGGAATCGGGGAACTCTACATCGCCTACGAAAAGCTAAAAAAAGAGCTCGAAAAAGAAGGCCTTTTCCGAGCCGACCTCAAAAAACCGATTCCAAAATATCCTCGCCGCATCGGCATAGTGACCGCTCCTACGGGCGCGGCAATCCGTGACATTTTATCCACGATAAAAAGGCGTTACCCGATCGCGGAAACTATTCTATTCCCAGCTCTCGTCCAAGGCGAAACTGCCAAGACGAGCATCGTAAGTCAAATAGAACGAGCTCAAGATTACGACCTCGACGTTCTCATCGTCGGCCGCGGGGGCGGCTCGATAGAAGACTTGTGGGCCTTCAATGAAGAAATAGTCGCGCGTGCCATTTTCGCATCTCGCATTCCCATCATAAGTGCCGTCGGTCACGAAGTTGATTTTACCATCGCCGACTTCGTCGCCGACAAAAGGGCACCAACTCCGACCGGAGCAGCCGAAATTGCCGTACCGAACATGTCGGACGTAATTAAACTTTTAGAAAATTACAAAATAAGACTCACTACATCGATTACCAAACGACTAGAACTCTCAACCAAACGTCTAGAATCTCTCAAAGGAGCTTACGTCCTCAAAAATCCGTTGGCCATCTACGAAGTAGCTGAGCAAAAACTATCCGGCCTCATTGATAAATTGGAATCCTTTATCACTGCCAAACTGAAAGAATCTGACGCCCGACTCGCCAACATAACGAGTTCGTACGTCCTCAAAAATCCGCTTTCCTTCTATGCGAGCGATAAAGAAAAGATAAACCTCTTAAAAACGCGTCTCGCATCGGCGATGAAAGCGAACGCCGAAAGCCAATCGAAACGCTACGAATTATTGCTCAACAAGCTGGACCTTTTGAACCCTTTGAGCATCTTGAAAAAGGGGTATTCGGTCGTCACTAAGGATGAAAAGACCATCACCGAATACGCATCTCTTTCCAAAGGAGACACGATAGATATAAGACTATCGCTAGGCTCGGTACGAGCAGAAGTCAAAGAAACTAAGGAGAATTAACATGGAAGAAAAAAACAAAAACGACAAAGAAAAGACTTTCGAAGAGAGCATTCTCGAACTCGAAAATCTCGTCAAAGAGCTCGAAAGTGGCAATTGCCCCCTCGATGATGCGATAAACAAATTCACAAAAGGCATGAAATTAGCCAAGTACTGTGGAGACAAATTGACCGCCGCGACCGAAAAAGTCAACAAAATTCTGACCGAAACGGGCGAATTGCAAGATTTCGATACCCCGACAGAATAGAGAACTAAAGACCTAAAAAAGGGTCTTTTTTCCATCTATTAACAAAATAATTATGCGCATTTTGGCCACAATAATACTGGAAGTGAATGCATATGAAAAAAACGGTAAAAATACTTTTGATAGGCCTTCTCATGTCGGTGCTTCCGTTGGAGACGCTGGCGTATTCTGAGTACATCATACCGGGAGGTGAATCCATCGGAATCGACATCAAAAGCGATGGCATAATGATAGTAGGTTTCTACAAAGTAAATGGCAAATTCAACAAAGGTAACCCTTCCTTGAAAGTAGGGGACAAGATTACCGAAGTAGATGGAGTCGCCGTCGACACGGTCTCAGAGCTAATCGCAGAAATGGAAAAAAACACGGACAATCATACGGTTGAATTGACTGTAAAACGCGATAACAAAACCCAAACAGTCAATCTCGAGCTTCTCCTCGAGGGAACCACCTATAAAACCGGTCTATACGTCAAAGACGAGATTTCGGGAATAGGAACTCTTACCTACATCGACCCCGAAACCGGGGCCTTCGGTTCGCTCGGACACAACATCGTCGAATCGAATACCAATAGAACTGTCGAAGTCAAAACGGGAACGATTTTCCGTAGTAGCATAACATCGATCGACCGAAGCACCTCTGGAACTCCGGGAGGAAAAAACGCCAAGTTTTATTCTTCGACCGTCTATGGTGACATAACTAAGAACATTCCATCGGGTATATACGGGAAGTACACCGAAAAATATCCCGACAAAAAGAAACTAAAAGTCGCGACACCCGCCGAAATCGAACTCGGTCCAGCTACCATCTACACGGTTCTCGATGGCGAAAAAGTCGGCGAGTACGAAATAGAAATTACTAAGGTTGACGACGACAATCCGACCAAAAATATCTATTTCAAAGTGACCGACGGCGAACTCCTCGAAAAGACGGGTGGAATAGTCCAAGGGATGAGCGGAAGTCCAATAATACAAGGCGAAAAAATAATAGGAGCCGTCACCCACGTCGTCATCTCTAACCCCTCAAACGGTTATGGAATTAGCATTGTAAACATGCTCGAAGACGGAGAAAGCTGAACTTCAAAATATCCAAATAAAAATTGACGTAAATTGTCAATTTTATTTTTTTGGCTTAATTTCTAGGCTTCCGAAAAGGCTTTGCAAAAAAGTTGCACTTTGTTGCATTTGCAACAATTAAAACATCAAAAAGGTGTTATACTTGAACTACAAAAAATATAGGAGGAAGTAAAATGAAAGTAATTAAAAGAGACGGAAAAAAAGTCGATTTCAATGGCGAAAAAATAGCAGTAGCCATCCGAAAAGGCTTTATAAATGCCATCAGTAATGTGGCTTACACCGAAGAAGACCACAACAAAGTTTACAACAAAGTCATCGAAGACATCGAAAGAGAATTCGACGCGGACGCGGAAGTACCTATCGAGCATATCCAAGACCTCATCGAGAAAGAATTGAAAGACATGGGTTATATTGCCATATACGATTCTTTTTCGAGTTATAGATTTCGAAGGAGCGAATCTCGCAAAGCTTTCCAGAATCGTCAACATAAATTGATGAAAGCCATCGAAAACCTCTCGTTGAAGACGGCCCTCGAAGAAGATGCCAAACGAGACAATGCGAACGTCGATGGCAATACTCCGATGGGAACGATGCTCCAATACGGAAGCACCCTTTCTCGCGAATTTGCCAAAAGTTACCTCATGAGTGACCGCGTCGCCGAAGCTCACGACAAAGGAGAAATCTACATTCACGATATGGACTTTTTGCCGATGGGGACGACGACTTGCTGCCAAATCAATCTGGACAAATTGTTCACTCACGGATTTTCGACCGGGCATGGGCACCTTCGTCCGCCTAAAGACATCATGAGCTACGGGGCACTCGCCGCCATCGCCATCCAATCGAACCAAAATGACCAACACGGCGGCCAAAGTATACCGGCTTTCGACTACTACATGGCCCCAGGTGTAAAGACGACCTTCAAAAGAGAATTCAAGCAAGCTCTAAGCGAATATTTGGACCTCTTGGACGATTCTAAAAAGGTCGACTTCGACAAAGTAATAAAGAAAATAGATAGTCTTACTACGATAGACTTCGACATCAAAGAATTCTCCGAATTCTATGCCAAAGATGCCGAGTTAAAAAAGATTTTCACCAAAGCTTACGACACGGCCATGAAAAAGACCGACCGCAAAACTTACCAGACGATGGAAGCGTTCATTCACAATCTGAATACCATGCATTCTCGAGCAGGTGCCCAAGTACCTTTCAGTTCGATTAACTTCGGCACCGATACCTCGTTCGAAGGCCGAATGGTCACGAGGAATTATCTCTATTCCTTGGACGCGGGGCTAGGGAAGGGTGAAACGCCGATATTCCCGATTTCCATCTTCAAAGTCAAAGAAGGAGTAAACTACTTCAAAGAAGACCCCAATTACGACCTATTCCAATTGTCGTGTAAAGTTTCGGCCAAGAGGCTCTTTCCGAACTTCGCTTTCATCGACGCTCCGTTCAATTTACAATACTACAAGAAGGGTGACCCGAACACCGAAATCGCTTACATGGGTTGCCGCACACGCGTCATAGGAAACGTCGCCAATCCGGACAAAGAAATTGCCACGGGCCGTGGTAACCTTTCGTTCACTTCGATTAATCTGCCTCGCCTTGGCATCAAACACGGAATAGTGACGAACGAAAAAACGGACCTCGAGGGATTCTACAAAGAACTCGACGAAAAAATCGATTTGGTCAAAGACCAACTCTTAGAAAGATTCAAGATACAATGCAGCAAGAAGATGCGCAACTTCCCGTTTTTATTGGGAGAAGGGTTGTTCATCGATAGTGAAGACTTAGGACCAGACGACGACATCACGCCGGTCCTCCGAAACGGCTCTCTAGCGATGGGATTCATAGGGCTAGCCGAATGTTTAACTGCTCTCATCGGTTCCCATCACGGCGAAAGTGAAGAAGCGAGAAAACTCGGATACGAGATAATCAAACACATGCGCGAAAGATGCGACGAGCTTTCGAAGGAATACAAACTGAACTTCACACTCATTGCTACGCCAGCAGAAGGATTATCGGGAACATTTGTCGGAATAGACCGTTCGATTTACGGTTCCATTCCTGGTGTCACGGACCGAATCTACTATACGAATTCGTTCCACGTACCTGTCCATTACGACATTTCGATAGTCGATAAACTCAAAATAGAAGGTCCATACCACGCTTTGACGAATGGTGGCCACATCTCGTACGTCGAGGTCGATGGCGACACGGTCAACAACCTCGAAGCCTTCGAAGCCATCATCCGTTGTATGCACGACAACAATATCGGCTACGGTGCAGTAAACCATCCGGTCGATAGAGATCCAGTATGCGGATACACGGGTGTAATTGGAGACGTTTGCCCGGGATGCGGCAGACGCGAATCGGAAGGAATTCCGATGGAAACACTGGACAACATTCGCACGGAATGCGGAAGTTGCCAAAACTAAAAAATTAGCGAGTTAGAAAAGGAGAAAAAATTATGAAAAATCAAAATGCTAACAAATTAGTAGGAGAAGGAGTAAAATTCGAGAGAATTAGAAGAATAACTGGTTACCTCGCCGGAACAGTCGACCGCTTCAACAATGCCAAACGAGCCGAAGAAAAAGCCAGAGTTAAGCACTCACTCGAAGGTCTCGAGTGCGAGAAGGCAGCCTAATCGCGCGATGAAAATTAGACTTGCGAGTCCCCTCCAAAGTGACTCTGTCGTCGATGGAACGGGCATTAGAACGGTCATCTGGACCCAAGGATGTTCTCACGCTTGCCCTGGCTGTCACAACCCCGGAACACACGATTTCTCGGGAGGTCGAGAATTTGACCTCGAAGAAATCGAAGCCGATATTGACGCCTTAGTCGGCCAAACCGGCATCACATTCTCGGGCGGAGACCCTCTATATCAAATAGAACCGGTCATAGAACTGGCCAAATACATCAAAAAAAAGAGATTGAACATATGGGTCTACACCGGCTTCACCTATGAGGAAGTTCTCAAAATGAAAAAAGGACCCGAACTATTGGCTCAAATAGATGTCCTCGTCGATGGAAAATTCGAGTTATCCAAGCGGTCATTGGACGCTCCCTTTAGAGGTTCTACCAATCAACGCATCATAGATGTTCCGGCCTCTTTAAAGAACGGAAAAGTAGTTCTCAAGGAAGACCTCATGAAGAAGAAAGACCTTTCGCCTCTATATCGCAAGGCCGAAGATATATACGTATAGCTCACTACTAAAGTGAGTTTTTTTCGTCATGATGGCAATTTTAAATCTTTTTATTGATGCATAAATCTCTCGAACTTAAAAAAAACACATTGAAAATGTGATAAAATCTAATAAATTGTGACCTTTTGGCCTTCTCAATTGTTATTATAGTGAAAGTACTTTCAAAAGAGGTGAAAAAATGGATGCAGATTTTACGAGAATATATGAGCTATACTATGAGGACATATATTACTACATATATAGCTATACTCTAAACTCGACAGAATCTAAAGATATTCTTCAAGAGACATTTTTAAAACTATATAAAAACATCGAAGATTTACCCAACGACGATATACAAATAAAGAAGTGGTTGATGAGGGTAGCGTCGAATCACTCGAAGAATTATTTGAAATCGTTTTGGCATGTTCGCACGAAAACCTTATCGAATGAAGAACTCAATCATATTACTTCCAAAAACGAGGAAGACATCTTCGATATCTTGCAAAAAATGAACAAAAAATATAGAAAACTTTTGTATTTACATTATTACGAAGGCTTCGACATTAAAGAGATTGCGAGCATTCTCAATTTGAGTGAATCGGCCGTAAAAATGCGGCTTTCTCGGGCAAGAGTAGTAATTAAAAAAGAAATGGAGAGATAAGATGAAAGATTTTGAGAAAAATTATAAGAACATGATAAACAAAATAAAGACATCAAAAATAAAATTGTCGTCGAACGATGCGGATGAAATTAAAAACTCGATTTTAAATTCTAAAGATAAATCTACTTTTAAGCTAAAATACGCTTTTATTATTTTGATTGCCTTCATAATTGGGTCGACTGTCGTATATGGTGAAGACCTCATAAATCTGTATAAAGAATACTTTGTCAAAAAAGTGACATATAAAAACGAAGATGGTAGTACTAACACACAATACGAAGGCTATTTTAGAGACTTCGTTGAAATACCAAATCCCAACCCGTATAGTGACGACGACATCGGAAAATATTTCACTTATGAGGAAATAGAAGAAACTTTGGGAATAAAAATTCTTAGAAATCCAAAGATTGAAGAAAACAGTTTCGAATTATTTAAATTGGAGTATGATGATAAAAACCAAGTTGCTCGTATTTGTTTTAATCGATACCCACCTAATTTATTGGGAACCGGTGCAGGAGAAATTGGTTATAGTTTTTCGCTTTCGACACAGTATGCAACCGAAGAACAAAGAGAAGAGGCTAATCTTAAAGTGGGAGAATTAAGAAAACCTGTTATGTATCATATTGAATCGTTAGATACCGATGCATACATAATTGCCATAACTATGGAAGGAGTCGATACCAATTATTACATGACTTACGCTCATTCTTCTTTTCCTTATGATGGTATCTTATATGGAGTGGAACTCGAAAAATTCGGTTATAAAATCGAAGATTTCTATCCCATTTTGGAATCACTCAGTTATTAAAGACTGAAAAAACAATATAAAAACCGCCAGGATTAAACTCTTGACGATTTTTTATCTCGTTACGATTAAATAATAGACGACAGATCCGACAAAACTTAACAACATAGCCGCGAACATAAACCAAACGAATATTTTTGTTCCCAAATCTGACTTCTTCTTTGCTTTATAAGCCATCTTTTTCACCTCTTAGTAAGATAATTATACTAAATTATTCATAAAAATAAAAGACCTAAATATGATTAACTAGGAGAAAATACAATTATGAAACTTTTAAAAAATAATTTCCTAGTAAAATTCGTAGTCGCATTATTTTTTATAGGAGTACTCGTAGGCGTCGGCTTCTACTTTGCCTACAAACCCGATTTGACGGGGCATATGGAAGTTTTCAAGGGGCTAATCACCGCTGGCCACCAAAACACCTTTTTATCTTCCATAGTTATCATATCCGGGATATTCGTCCTTTCGGTATCCATCTTGGGCCTTCCGGCTATTCTTTTCTATGTCTTCTATGAAGGGTTATCCATCGGCTACACGCTCGCAACCTTCTTGTTCCTCTACCATTTAAAGGGCGGACTATTTTATCTACTTTTCTTTCTCGTATCCAAACTCGTCTTCATACTCATCATGTTCTACTTCGTAATCACTTCTCTTCGCTACATAGCCAAGTTTCTAGATTATTTCTTCTCGAAAAACAGAGAAGAACTCTACAAGACGATAGTTTATCATTTTTATAGATTTGCCATCGTTCTAGGAGCAACTCTCGTAAACTGTGTTCTAATATACTTCTTTGCCAACAGCATTATCGGACTCTTCATCGCTTTAATCGGATAGAAAAAACTCTTCGTATGTGATATAATCTTTACATACGAAAGGGATGACTTTTATGGCCAAAGGTAGAGTAGTAGTAGGCTTGAGTGGGGGAGTAGACTCCTCCGTCGCGGCTTACCTTTTGAAAGAAGAAGGCTACGACGTAATCGGACTTTTCATGCGCAACTGGGACTCTATGCTCAATAACGACATCGAGGGCAATCCGAACGATGGCCCCATCTGTCCACAAGAACAGGACTATAACGACGCCAAAGCCGTCGCCGAGCACTTGGGAATAGAATTACACCGCGTCGACTTCATCAAAGAATACTGGGACGACGTCTTCACGTATTTTCTCGACGAACTCAAAAAAGGCCGTACCCCGAACCCCGACTTGATGTGCAATAAATACATCAAATTCGACCTATTCAAAAAGGAAGCGAAGAAACTGGGCGCAGATTTTATTGCGACCGGCCATTATGCTCGTATTGAAAATGGTCAACTCCTTCGCGGTTTAGATGACAATAAAGACCAGACGTATTTTCTTGCCCAAGTTCCGCGCGAAAACTTTCGCGAAGTTCTCTTTCCCATCGGACACCTTACCAAACCGGAGGTGAGACGAATCGCTCTCGAAACGGGTATCCCCGTCGCCGAGAAAAAAGACTCGACCGGCATTTGCTTCATAGGAGAACGCAATTACCAAAAATTCTTGCATAACTATTTAGCTCCCAACCCTGGCGACATCCTTGACGTCGCAACCAAAGAAAAGATAGGGGAGCACACTGGACTCATGAACTACACCATCGGGCAAAGGAGAAACGTCGGCTTATCCGGCCACAAAGATAAACATTACGTCGCAGGAAAAGATGTCGAGCAAAATATCCTCTACGTCGCTTTCGGCGAAGATTCCGAATATCTTATGAGTGATGCTTGCACGATATCATCTGTAAACTGGCTAAGTGACAAACGCCCGACCGAATGTACCGCAAAGTTCCGTTATCGCAGCAAAGATGTTCCCGTAAAATTGATGAAAATTGACGACAACAACTACCGCGTTATTTACGAAGGCCAAACATCCGGAGTAACTCCCGGCCAAGCCTGTGTCATCTACGACGGCGAAGAATGTCTCGGAAGTGGAATAATCGACGAAGTATACAAAAACGGCGAAAGACTTTGGTATCTCTAAGTCTTTTTCTTCCAAAAGTCAAGTTTTTGTTGACAACATAGTGTCTAGTGGAGTAAAATGAAATTGTAAAACTAAAAGGACGGTATACATATGAATAAATTGAATGAAATATTACAAGAATTGGGGATTTCCAAGGTAAAACTTGCCAAATATCTAGGTGTCTCTCGCCAGATGATTTATAATTATTTGGACCTCGAGAGTCTAAATAAATGGCCAAAAGAAAAGAAGATGCTTTTGTTCAAACTTCTCGATATTGAAGATGGCAGCGATCGAGCTTTAGAGAAAATCAAGATTACTTCCGAATATATCATGGGCGTCGAGAACCGTTTGAACCAAAGTATCAAAGATACCATCGAATTGGACGACATGGGCGACCTCAAAAAACTCAAGAAAGAAGAACAACAGCTGTTCTCCGACATCACCTACATCGTCAAAGACAAACTCACGGATGATTACCATCACGAAGAGAGTGTCACCATCTTGACCTACTTGCATCACGTCTTACAGTCGATGGATAACGCACCGGAAGTCAAATATTTTCTAGCCTATCTGAGTAAAATGCTTGGCTTCACGAATCCGAGCGAGTTCAAATTCAACGAAGACAAACAGTTCATCTTCGAAGGTATAGTTCACTCTGCTGTTTCACTTTACAGCCACGGAGGCGCTACGAAGAGCAAAGTCTTAAACTCGCATGCTAGATTTGTCCAAGAAGTAGAAGCCAAAAGAGAAGAGAAGTTATCTCGCACTCAACAATTGAACACGGTAAAGATTCAAGCTCTAAGAGAGTTAGGATACACCGAAATAACCCAAGAAAATGCAGCCGAAGTATTCGAGCGAATCGCCGATATAGAAGCAAGAAAAGTGTAGGGGAGGGGGCTTTACAGTCGATGGAGGCTGAGTCAAGCGAATGACGTTAGCCATAACATCCAAATCCCACCTAGCCTACTGGAAAAACGACGAAAAAAGAAGTAGGGGAACACTTGTCGAGAAAAGACTAACAAATGATAAACTGAAGGGCCACAATTAAAGTCCTTTTTTTGTGTCACTCCCCCTACTCGCAATTTTCGACCAAAAAGTAGGGGAGTCGCCCCACTTTTCCTTATCAGAGCGTTCCTACTCCTATTGTCCTCAAATAGCTAGCATTTATTCTTCACTAAATACGCGTGAGAGCATTCGAGAAAACGAAAGACGAAGAGTTCATCACCTCGAAAGCTCAAAATTGATTTTAAAATCGATTGATTATGAATAAATCCATCAATTCGATAAAAAAATTCTTTTCAGTTAAAAATTAGAATTTTAAAAAATTTGTCAACTTGAATGCCAAATTCGTCAGTAAGTATTGCTAGAGAATCGTATCTTATTATATAATGAATATGTAGAATAAAATAGATAATAGAACGAGACAGAGAACTTATCATCTTTTATGAGAAAACATTCAACTTCTCATAATCTGTATTATGTTAACTTCTTTATTTTAGACAATCTGACCAACTTCCCATAATATTGTTCTTCTATTAACCTACACATATACTACATAAACCTGAGTGTTTTTATTTGAAAGGAAAAGATTAATATGTTGATAGATTATAACCGTCTCGCCCAAGACCGCGAATACTTCAGTCAAGTTATAAACGACATTCAAGAAAAGATTACCGATGTCAATGAGATATCTAAGCTCGAAAGTGTCCTTGCCAACAAACAAGCCAATTCCGAAATCGACCCTATAAATGCTTCCATCTTGACGGGAGTCCTACGTACTCAAAGGGAAGCTATAATTGAGACACGTAAACAGACCAAAAGTGCTCGCCAAAAAGAGGGTAGACAATTGACCATGTCCCCTACTTCGGCTTCCGGCCATCGCGGAATGGTATCCATGGTTTTAATCGTATCTTCGGTGGCCATGACTGCCGTTCTCTATGCTTTACTCTGGATAGCCCACATCACAAAATAACGAGACTCGCTCCGACTATAATCATGCCGATTATGAGACCCCAATAAAGAGGTTTCTTTTTATTATATGAAAGTGCCTCTGGCAACATTTTCTCGATAGACAAAGTTACCATGATTCCAGCCACCAAAATCAAAAACATGCTGACCATCTGATCCGTGATGAAGTTTTTAAAAACCGCAAAGGCGAGTAAAGCTCCCAATGGCTCGGCCAATGCCGACAAAAACGTACACTTTAAGGCTTTTTTCACACTTCCCGTCGAATAATAGATGGGCACGGCAATGCTGATACCTTCCGGTATATTGTGTAAAGCGATTGCCAGACATAGAGACACCCCCAAACTGAAGTCCTGATACGTACTCATGAAAGTAAGTATTCCTTCTGGCAAATTGTGAAGGACGAGTGCTATGAAACTCAAAATGCCCAGCTTATAAAGATTATTACTCCCCTTCTCTTTCTCGATGAGTCGATTCAATATTCCGACGAGTACCACACCAATCGCGAAAAATGTGCTGAAGATGAAAACGCTACCGAGCACTCCGGAACCTATGTTTGGCAAAGAACTCGGAATCAAATCGAAGACGCTTACCATGAGCATCACGGACAACGACAAACTTATCGAGAAAGTTATAAATTCGTCCTTCTTCTTGACTGGTACGAAGATACCGAGACAACCTAACATAGTCGAAAATCCGGCAATAGTAGCCAAAATAAAAGGCCAAAAGAGCTCCATAATGACTTCCCCTCTCACTTTAAAAATATGCTCTTTTCGACGTTTTATGCGCAAAAAAAGAGTTCGACATTGTGAACTCCTAAGCACTTCCGAACCGTCGATGTCTATTGTTAAACTCCTCGATGGCCTCATCCAAGTTTTCTTCTGTAAAGTCTGGGAACAAGACATCAGTAAAATAGAACTCTGCATAAGCCGCCTGGTAAAGCATAAAATTGCTTATCCTCTCTTCCCCACTTGTTCGAATGAGCAAATCAATAGGGGGCAAATCGACATACAGATATCTATATAAATCGCTTTTATCGAAAGTATCTAAACTAAGTTTCTCGCTCTGTACCTCCTGGACCACCTTCACGAGCGCGTCGACTATCTCCTCTTGCCCGCCGTAGTTCAAACAGATGTTCAAAGTCCCCTTCTTGCCCCCGGCCGACTGACGAATTATCTTGTCCATGGCCGCGACCACGTCATCCCTGAGGTTTACTTTTCTTCCTGAAAACACGACGCGAATACCGTTGTCCATGACCTTTTTCATCTTCTTTTGGAAGAAGGTGATGAACAGATTCATGAGATATTTGACTTCCTCTTCGCTTCTTTTGAAATTGTCGGTCGAAAAAGCATAGACGCTTACGACCTCGACTCCTCTTCGAAACGCATGTGTGACCATCCGCTCGAACGCTTTGCTTCCTTCCAAGTGTCCGGCACTCCGCTTGAGCCCTCTCTTGACGGCCCACCGACCGTTCCCATCCATTATGATGGCCACATGTTTGGGTATTTCTATACATTCTTTCATAAACAATAGCTCCTCAAATATATATTCTACAATAAACTTATTCGAATTAGTCATAATACTTTGTAACTTTACTGTAAACTGCCACTTATTACCACGAATTTACTCTGCATCTCTAGCCACAATAATAGTGGGAGGTTAATTATGAATAAGTCTAGTAACAGTGCACGTTCTCATGCACAAAACAGCAACAAAAACTCAGCTAGAAATTCGGCAAAGAATTCAGCAAAAAATTCTGCTAGAAATTCGGCCAACGCTAGAAATTCTGCTAGAGCAAACGGCTGCAGCAACAACAATTCAAATAATTAATTCAATTTAAAAAAGGGACGCTCTCCCTTTTTTAATTATCTCGTGGATTGTATTCGTCGTAATCTCTTTTCAAAGTCTCATTCGCCACGTGCGTATATATCTCTGTCGTTCCGAGCTCGGCATGACCAAGTAACTCCTGGATGAACCTTATGTCTGCCCCATTTTGTAAAAGATGAGTCGCGAACGAATGTCGCAAAGTATGGGGGCTTATGCTCTTTTTTAATTCGATTTCTTGAGCCCTCTTTTTGATAATTTTGAAAACCGTCTGGCGAGTCAAACCCTTCCCGTGATTGTTCAAAAACAAGGCATCGGTGAGAGTGCCTTTGAGCATCTTAGGTCTCACATCTTTGATGTATTTTTCCAAATACTCGGTAGTCACATCGTTCAAAGGTACGATTCTCTCCTTCGAGCCTTTACCCATCACCTTGACTAGAGATTCTCCTAAATTTACGTTTTCCAGCCTAAGATTCACGAGCTCACTTATTCGCAACCCCGTACTGTAAAGCAACTCCAAAATGCATCTATTGCGAAAAGAAAAATTGTCGTTCGGTTCGAAATCTAATAATCGGTCTACCTCCTCGATTGTGAGGACATCCGGTAAATGTTTTCCTATCTTCGGCCCTTCTATCCCGTCCATCGGACTCACGCGAATATAATTCTTTTTCACTAAAAAGTCGTAAAACATGCGAAGCGACGACAGCTTTCTCGCCAAAGACTTCTCTTTCAAATCGGAAAGTTTTTTTATGTACTTTCTGACGTCGTCGTTGCAAACCTCAACAAATTCTTTTTTGCCCAATTCTTTTTTAAACAGCTTTAAATCATTTACATAAGAAAGTATAGTATTCTCCGAATAATTTTTGACAAATCTTAACTCACTTTTAAATTCGTTTATATAATCCATTCTACACCACCACTATACACAAATTATAACATTTTAACTAGTAAATGACTAGGATTTGTTCTATAATATTGTTTATGCAGTATGGAAAGGATGATACATATGGAACTTCTCGCGAACACCTTGCGCCCTAAAACTTTGAAGGACATAATAGGCCAAGACGCTCTTGCCGGCAAAGACGGGCTTCTTACGAATCTCGTCAAACACAAACGTCTATTCTCCATGATTTTGTGGGGTAAACCTGGCACGGGAAAGACCTCCATCGCAAGTGCTTTAGTAAACGAACTGGGAGTTCCGTATCGCATGTTAAATGCGACCATCAATAACAAGACCGACTTCGATATAGTCATCGAAGAAGCTAAGATGAACGGCGAAATGATACTAATCATGGACGAAATTCACCGCCTCAACAAAGACAAACAGGACCTCCTTCTCCCCTATGTCGAAAGCGGCCTCATCATCTTGATTGGTCTCACGACGGCGAATCCCTACTACTCCATCAATCCTGCCATCCGAAGTCGCGTCCAAATCTTCGAACTCAAAGATTTGAGCGAAGACGACATCGTAAAAGGCCTCAAAAAAGCCGCCAAAAACTTGGATGGATGTGAAGTCAAGAACGATGCTCTCAAATACATCGCAGGCGTCTCGAACGGCGATTTTAGAAGTGCTCTCAATACTTTAGAGATGGCTTACTATCTCTCGAAAGACCATAAAATAACGATGGACATTCTTACCACTATAGAAGACAAACCCGTACTTTACACGGACAAAAACGGAAACGGTCATTACGAACTTTTGAGCGCCTTTCAGAAGTCTATTCGCGGCTCCGACGTAAACGCGGCCATCTACTACCTCGCGATGCTTCTAGAAATCGGCGACCTCGACAGCCTTTTTCGAAGAATGACCGTCATAGCCTACGAAGACATCGGCCTTGCCAATCCTGGTATAGGACCGAAAGTACACGCAGCCGTCGAAGCCGTCAAAATGCTCGGAATCGACGAAGGTCGTATACCACTGGCCGTCGTCGTATCCGAAATGGCACTTTCCCCCAAATCGAACAGTGCCTACCTCGCCATAAACGCAGCTTTGGACGACATCAGAAAAGGAAATATAGGCGATATTCCCGAGGTGATAAAAGGTCATTCTCCCAAATACCGCTATCCGCACGACTATCCTCCGAATTATTGGGTCGACGAAACGTACTTGCCGGCCAACTTGAAGAATAGAATATATTACAAACCTAAAAATGACGCCTATGAACGAAATCTCTATAAAGGCGATCAAGAAAGAAGGAAAAAAAGATGAAAGTGACCATATTAGGTTCGGGCGTATACGCCAAAGCTATTTCGAATGTACTTCTCCACGACGGCAACGATGTGACCATGTGGACTGAAAAAGCCGATTTAAAGAAAGTTCTCGCCCGGGAAGGAACTCGCCTTACGAATTCTTTCGAAGAAGCTGTCCATGAAACAGAAGTTGTATTCGTTCTTACGGGAAGCCAATTCGTAAGAAGCGTATTAGAAGGTATTGCTCCATTCGTTCGCGAAGATGTTCTCGTCGTCCTCGGCTCGAAAGGACTCTTAGAAGACGGCACCCTCATGACTGACTTAGCACAGGAAATATTGCCGAACAATGCTTACGCCGTCATTTCTGGGCCCACATTTGCCGTCGATATTGCCGCCCTCGAACCCGTCGGATTCACGATTGGTACGACTTCCGCGGACGACTTTCACAGACTCGAAAAGTGCCTCATCTCCCCCACTCTCGAACATTCTAAAGATACTCTAGCCATCGAAATGTGCGGTTCACTCAAAAATGCCTATGCCATAGGAAGCGGAATATTGAGTGGCTTCAATTTTGGCCCGTCGACGACCTGTCTCTACATCTCCAAAGTTTTAAATGAAATGGGGCACATCTTCGAAGCGATGGGCGCATCTGCATCCTCGACGACGACTCTCGCCGGCGTCGGAGACCTCGTTCTCACGTGCACGAGCCCGAACAGCCGCAACTACACCTTCGGTACTATTCTAGCTCTCGGATCTCCCGATCAAAGCCGCGAATACCTACGAGCCAACACAGTCGAAGGTTACGAAAATCTCCGTGCCTATGTTGCCCTCTTTGAACGCAAAAAAATAGACGCTCCCATCATGAACTGTGTGTACGATATCGTCGAGGGAAAGTCTTCTTCGCAAAACTTGATAAAATTACTTCTAAAAAAACAAGTATAGCCTAATCTGCTATACTTTCTTCATTTGTGACGACCGTTGGCTCCTCGACCAAATAATTCTCATTGACACTGTTGTCTATTTCCTCGTAAACGGCCTGAGGTACTTCGTCGTCGATGATTTCTTGATAATCGTCGTAACTATCGTCGACATTTACTCTTATCTTGGTATCGCCGACGACCTCGATGCCCATCTCTTTACGTACACTGAAGACTATGTTATCGCCATCGACCGCAACATCGATTACGTTCGGATCCGATAGAGAACTGACGATGACTTCCGTATTGCTCGTAAGTTTGTTCCCGTTGGTTAGAGGAACGTTCATCTTGTCATTATAACCGTACGTTCCCGTCGCCACTCCCGTTTTGGTATCGTTATCGTAAGAATACCATACATTTACGTCAAAACTTCCGTTCACATACGTATCGCCCCCGGACATGACTCCGTTGAACTTGTTGTTTATAATCCAACAACCCAATACCGTATCGGGCTTCTCCGCTGGCTTGATGGTGTATTTGTTCGTCGTTGCCTTCTTTCCCTTTCCGACGACTGCCTTAGTGACGATTTCTTTAAAATATGCCATTCTAAAAACCTCCTATTCTAAATTATGCCGAAAAGTAGTCTTTTGTACCAAAAAAAGACGAAATAACTCGTCTTAATAACACATATCTCCCATCGAAGTCTCGGCCGTGTAAGTATTTATGACCTCGTATTCCAACTTGCTGTTCTCGATTGTATAAACCCTTTCTTCGAAAGTGCTCACATTTCCGGAGTCGATACTTTCAGGTTTCTGGAAAAGATAATATATTTTGTCACCATCCAACTTCAAAGTCGTATAATTTCGACTGAGATTGGTATACCCGAATTGATTCGTATACCATATGTTCTGGCGCGTAAGCAAACTCGTCGTCGCAGGATGGATGACGAACGACGTCAAAGTAGAACTGCAGTTATCTATCGGAGTAAACTCCTGACTTATGAGATTCAAATTGTCATCGAAAATATAGAGATAATTGGCCCGTCTCGTCTCCAGCGAATCATTTATACTCGTCGCCACGGCGAGGTAATCCTTTCCATCTCTACCACGGATGACTCTGAAAAATTTGTCGTTGTAGGCCTTATCCAATTGACCCGTCTCGAACAGCTGAGCCCTTTGAGTGGTCACATTGTTGCCAACCTCATTAGAAAACAAAACGACATCTTTAAAAGTACCCGTAACTACCTCTTTCCTTGCATATCTGCTTGCCAACTCGGTTCCTTCTAAACTCTCAATTCTATAAGTATAATTGACTTCGATATCCAAATCTTTACCGTTTATGTATGCCTTGTATCTCTGTATGATAGAAGAACCATCCTGCTTCGAATTCAAAAATCTGAGTGTACCCTTAGGTTGCTCCTGCGTACCACTTGGATTATCTCCACCAGGACCACCTGTTCCCGTCTTCGAATTGATAAATAAGTACGCTCCGACTGTGACCGCCAATGCGAGAACCAATATCACAAAAACTTTGATGAGCATATTTCTTTGCCTTTTAGTCATCATAGCAATTCCCCTTCTCTTATCACAATTTTATCACAAAGCCGAATCATTTTCATCATCCATTAGTGAGACTTCCAGTAAACTTTACACTTGCCAAAACCGATTATATAAGTTAATATATTTATTAGGAGAGTGAAAATAAAATGGATGTATTTTGTAAAATAATCAAAGGTGAGTTACCTGCCAATGTTGTATACGAAGATGAGCACGTTCTTTCTATCATGGACGCGTCCCCTTTTATGCCAGGGCATGTACTTATTATACCTAAAAATCATTACACGACTATCCTCGACATGGATGACGAAATAATCGTCAAAATACACGAGACTGCCAAGATGCTTATTTCTCGCATGGAAGAACGTTACGAGGATATCGAAAGTGTCAAAGTAGTCGTGAACTATGGCGAGGAGCAAAAGGTCAAACATTATCATATGCACCTGATACCAATATACGAAGGTCGCAAAAAACCTCACATCACCCAAGAAGAATACTGCGAAATATTAAAAAAATGACTTCATAATGACGTCATTTTTAGTTTTGGACGCTTTTCAGAAATTCTTTACTCTTGAGATAAAGTCCGGTAAATCTATCGTAATAGTCGGTCAAAATTTTATCTATACTCTCTTTCACCTCGTCACTTATCTTCAAATCGCTTATCGAATTGATATCGACATAATAATAGAGCCTGAACATCTTGATAGTCTTTTCGCTGTATATTATTTCGTTCGTCCGACAATCTTTACAAATGTAGCCACCTTCGTCCCCACTTATCGTGAGAATGTTCATCTTGCTTCCGCATTTGATACATTTGTCCAAATCTATTCCGACCCCCAAGTAATCGAGCATCTTTAATTCCAAGATGTTCGTTATAATCATCGGGTCTTTGCCCTCTTCTATCTTCAAAATCGCCGCTTTCAAAATAGAATAAATGTTCGCGTCTACATTCTGTTTAGCTGTCTGATATGCCAGTTCTACTATGTAAGTGAGATATCCAATTTTCACTATATCGGTCTTTATTGAAAGAAGAGGATTCAAAATATCGGCACTTACCAAAGTCGAGAGTTTATCTTTGTGATAATACACATTGAATACGCCTAGAGTGAATTTTTCGGTCGCGACTCGAAAAGGACTTTTAATCCTCTTCGCCCCCTTGGCCATCACACCGATTATGCCATCTTCTTTGGTGAGAATGTTTATTATTTTGCTCGATTCACTGTAAGGTGTCTCCGAAACGACTATCCCCTCGAATTCTCTGACCATACTACCCCTCTTTTCTCGAAATTCTCTTATATTCCAAATAATCTTCTATTTTACCTGAGTTTTTAAACTTCTCCCAAGCTTCTCTTTTGGTCATTTTCATTTGCCCCTTTTCTACTTTTATTTTGGGACAAATCTGACGACTTTATTCACTCGCTTTTAGAAAAACCTAAATCTTTGAGAAGCATCTCTCTATCTCTCCACTTGGGAACCGTCTTACAGTACAACTCCAAATACACCTTTTTATCGAACATACTCTCGATGTCGACTCGTGCCTGTGTACCTATTTCTTTGAGCATTGACCCGCCTTTACCTATTATGATTTTCTTGAGCGAATCCCTATCGACGATTATATCTACGTATACTTCTACCAAATCTTTCTTGACTTCGTAATGAGTCGTCACACACGTGACCGAATGAGGAACCTCGTCGTTTGTAAGCCTCAACACTTTTTCGCGAACTAACTCGCTTATCATAAACTTGGGATTCAAATTCGTGACTTGATCGCTTCCATAGTAACGAATGCTATCTTTGAGATACGTCTTTACGACTCGAATGAGTTCGTTCACATTATCATCCTTGAGAGCACTAATCGGCACGATATCCGAAAAAGTATAGACGTCCTTCCATTCGTTTATGACCTTGACTAAAACTTCTGGCGAAATTTTGTCTATCTTGTTTATGACCAAAATGATGGGAACATCCGAATTCTTGAGAGTCTTCAAAATGAACTCGTCACCCTTACCCATCTTCTCGGAAGCATCTACTAAAAAGAGGATTGCATCTATGTTTTTTGAAGCAGTATAAGTTTCCTTATTTAATATCTTCCCGAGCTTATTCTTCGGTTTAGCTATACCTGGTGTATCTATGAAAATAATCTGCGTGTCGGGCTCGTTATAGATACCCTCGATAGTATTGCGAGTCGTACCGGCGACATTGCTCGTGATGGCCAACTTGGCATTTACTATCGAATTCAAAAGAGTACTCTTTCCGGTATTGGGCCTTCCGATTATGCTTACAAATCCACTTCTCATATCTTTACACCTGCTTTCCTATAATGATTTTACCACAAAAAAAAGTCATTGTAAACAGGCCTAAGTACCAAGTGTCCCCACCGCATTTTTTGTCTACTCAAAACTTATCAAAAGTTCGTAAGTTTCGGTTCTGCTGTTGCAATCCACTTTATAATCTAGTATAGTTAGGTTTAGGAAACGTCCTCGACTGTTTGAGTGTTTACCATCCTTTCCTGTTTTGTAATCCTCTTTTACTAAATTGGATAACAAAATGTGAAGGAGGTACATCGTTTATGATAAATCAAGATAAACAACCATCTATGAAGACCATAATGATGTTTTTGCTCTTAGTATTTGAACGCTTACTATTCGATAGTTTGCTACTCAAAATATTGGAACAAAAAAACACTCAATCTCGCGATTGAGTCACCAATTAAATAGGTAAACACTCAACGAGCAAAGTCGAGCGTTTCCTTTTTTATTTTATGAAGTCTCCTTCATCTACATACATTCTATCATATTTTTCTTCTCTTTTCAACAAAAACCGAAGTACTTTTTAGCAAATAACCATCAAGACATTTCATCCAATTTTATAACTGTTATTCTTTGATCCATCGCCACTAATTATTTTGACTGATGAATGAAGATAGACACAAGGACGAATTCTCGATTGATTACCCGTCCCGGTGCTACGGGACGATACCTTACCAAAATCATCGAGGCCACTAGAAGATTCATTTATCAATATTACAAATACATCGTCTGAATCAGAAGTTGTAGGTGACATAGTCCATCCAATATCAGCGTAAAAAAACCAACTACTTCTTGGATTGCCTGAACCATATCCACAGCTATCTCCCCTACTATAGCACGTGTTATCAACTCCATAAGCAAACGTATAAACAAAATCACTTGGATACATTAAACCTACATTTTGTATTATGCTTGTAGTTCTTGTTTGTCCATTACACCTTCCATTTGTTACACACGTTTCTAAATTCCTTTCAAAAGCATAATAAGAAGGGGGCATTATGACTAGTGTAAATGTCAATATTAAAATGTACAAAAAAGGGAAAATAAGCGTGTACAAAAAGAGGAATATCAAAATGTACAACGAAGAGCCCAATTTGGGTTAACCCGAAGTCGACATTTTAATTATCTGACTATTATACAAAGTTCAACTTTCCCAATCTCAATTTATGCTCAGCCGGTTCCTTTCTAACTTGAGTGTTATGTGTTATCTATAGAAGTCTTACTATTATCTGATTCGCTCAAAATATCTTTTGTTCTATAAGATTTTCCTGAAATACTAATAATATGCGAATGATGAAGCAAACGATCCAAGATGGCATTAGCAATCATCGAATCTCCAAACAGTTCTCCCCATTTTGAAAACGGTTTATTCGTGGTTATAATAGTAGAATGCTTTTCATATCTCTTATTTATGAGCTGAAACAATAGATTTGCTGCCTCCACGTCGATAGGAAGATATCCAATCTCGTCGATAATCAAAAGTTTATATTTGGCAAGAGATTTTAACTTCTCATCAAGTCTGTTTTGTAAAAGAGCTTTCTTTAATGATTGTATCAAATCGTTACAATTAATAAAGTAAGTGCTTTTATTGTTTGAAGCAGTTTCAACACCTATGGCAATAGCCAGGTGGGTTTTACCCACACCAGGACTACCTATAAACAAGATATTCTCATTATTTTCTATAAATCTCAAATTTTTAAAATCCAATATTTCTTCTTTATTCAAACTGGGTTGATAAGAAAAATCAAAGTCGACGAAAGTTTTTATCGAAGGGAAACCAGCGAATTGAATAGCATGAGCTATTTTTTTCTGTTCCAAAGTGCTTATTTCCAATTCGGTTAACTTATAAAGTCCATCAACTAAATCGAGTTTTTTAGATGTTATAAGATTTATGTAGTTATCCACATTTTCTCTAATTTTCATTAAATTCAAAAGTTCAAGATTATTTAATAGCCTATTATAATTGTTCATCGAACTCATCTTATTCACCTCTAATCTCTTTTTCGTAAGTCTCTTCTAACTCGCATATTAATTCTTTGATAGTTTTAATATCTTCTGGTACAGAACTCAAATACATGAGAAGTTCGCCTTTATCCATATTATCTGGCTTATCTACTATATATTTATAAGCAGATTCTACATATCCTTCTATATCTGTTAAATAATTGTTTAGCATAGTTTCTAATTTAAAATATTTCATATAATTTTTCATATATAATTCCTTCTTTCTTTATTTTATTAATCTTTCTAATTCTTTTAGATTATTTTCAGCCATGTCTATGATTGCTTTGTCATCATAACCTTTTAAAATACTAGCAAGACCTTCATAATAATGTTCTTTCAAGTAGTTTATCTTTTGGTCGTTTATTTCGTGTGTTGCGATTAAAACTTTGTTATAATAGATGAAAAGTTTATTATCAATCTCGGTTAGTTTAACGGTTTGACCAATATACTTTTTAGGAACTGAATACATTGCACCTTTATAATTTACTAATAAAGTATTAGCTACTTTGGCTGGAATCCTTGTATCTAAATACTTATCAAGTATTTCTCTTTTAGGTAAAGGCTGTAAGTATTCTTTTTCAGTTCGAAATAAAACGGTTGGTGATATATTAGTCGTTTGATTGACTTCATTGTTTATTTGATTGTTAAGTTTTTCAACTATCTTAATCAAGTCTTCTTCGGTGTCGAATTCACCATTGTATGGGTATAGCCAATTCATAAATCTATTAGCTGATTCGTCTTTTCCTTTTGTTTCAGGACTTCTTACACGGCATTTCTTTTCACTGAAACCCATATCTTTGGCAAACGCCTTAAATTCTTTAGTAAACTCATGTTCAGACTGATTAACTATGCTAGACATGTTATCAGTTAAACATTCTTTAGGAACACCGTTCATAAACTCAAAAGATTCAATTAGACATCGTTCTACACTTTCTAAAGTCATAAACTTTGAATATGCAAAATAGTGTAGTCTCGAAGCACCTAAAGTTGTCGAGAAAATATAGAACTCGTATTCATCTCCATTTCTATTCTCTAGTTTCATCGGTCCTTTCCAATCGAACTGTAATTGTTTCCCATAGGCAGTTTCAAATCTAAGATGTACTTCTGTATTCTTAGGTATTAACTCTTCGGAGTGATTGTTTACATACTTTCTAAAATTTGAATAACTCCCAATATCTGAATCTACATTAGTTTTTATAAACATATAAACTGCTTTTTTATTACTACCGGGAATCGTTATCTTCGTCTTTATTAGTTCAAAATGTTTATCTAATTTCGATTTTTTATTCGATTTCCGTGGAGCATTTAATAATTCAGGATGTTCATAGTATTTTTTTAATACTCGTCTATCTATATTGAAGGTTCTAGAGAGCTCCGAAAAGTTAGGCCTACTTCCCATCATTTTCCAACATTGTAATTCTCCTTTCCAATTTATCATCTTTTGTCACCTCCTTCATTTAGAGTATAACAAAAGAATGTACTTTAAAGGGCGTTTTCCGTGTACAATTTTGTACATTTCTATTTTCCCTTTTTTGTACATTCTTATGGTATCATTAACAACT
>CAYYLF010000008.1:0-34911 GCA_964472425.1 uncultured Muribaculaceae bacterium
GGTTTGTGGCTTAAAGCGAAACGTAGTGAAGCGGGAAGGAATGTATAGAAAAATGGATAAAATAGTTTACCACGGAAGTCCTTACTCCCTCGAGATAATCGAGGCCAATAAAAGTACCCATCAAAAAAGATGTATATACGCTACTGCCGATAAAGCGCTTGCTCTTCTGTTCATGGGCAAAGGTCACGGCGACTTGGACACGCGAATATCCACTGTCGATGGACAATTAGAACTCGTCGAAAGGCGAAGAGGTGTCCTTGCTTCTCTATACGACAAAGAAGGCTACCTTTACGAACTCGCCGGCTCGACTTTCGAACATTACGACTATCTTTTTTCTAAAGAAGTGATATCTTTCGAAAAAGAACTGGTACCCCTCAAAAAGACACTCATCCCGAACATCATGTCGGCCCTTCGCGAAGAAGAGAAAGAAGGTCACCTCACGATATACGCGTATCCCGATAGACCAGAAGACATGCCACTAGACAACTCCGACCTCATCGACAAATACATCGCTTTCGAACAATCCGGTCTCGATGGGGCGATAAATGACCTCCTCGACATCTATCCAGAATTCAAAGATGAAGTTGCCAAAAGACTCGTAAAGGAAGAAATAAAAAAATCTTAAAATCCACCGTACAAAAAGTATATGCCCATCACGAGGATATACTTTTTTCAGTTTTAAATGACTAACCGAACATGTTGCATAAATCTCGTATTTAATTTATAATAATACTAGAAAATAGAATAGAGGGAAACGAATGAAAACACTTAACAATACGGAACTTTATAAACTCGATGGTTACTTCCGAGCCGCCAACTATCTGTCGCTCGGACAACTGTACCTTTTGGATAATCCGCTTCTCAAAAATCCATTGACCATAAACGATATCAAAGTAAACGTCGTAGGTCACTGGGGAACGGTTCCAGGCCAAAACTTCATAATAACCCACTTGAATAGGGCGATAAGAAAGAACAACCTCGACATGATTCTAGTCGTCGGTCCAGGTCACGGAGGAAACGCGGCCGTCTCGAACTGCTATCTAGAAGGAACTTATACGGACACCTATCCGAACATCACTCGCGACGGAGAAGGAATGAAACGCCTTTTCAAGCAATTCAGTTTCCCTAAAGGAATCTCTTCGCATGTCGCACCCGAAACGCCCGGTTCCATAAATGAAGGAGGAGAACTCGGTTACTCACTAGCTCACTCCTTCGGTGCAGCTCTCGACAACAAAGACTTGATAGTCGCTTGCATAGTTGGCGATGGCGAAGCCGAAACTGGACCTCTCGCGACGAGTTGGCACTTGAACAAAATACTAAACCCCAAAACGGACGGTACGGTTCTACCTATACTGCACCTAAACGGATACAAGATTTCCAATCCGACCGTTCTCTCGCGCATACCGCGAAGCGAACTCAAGAGTTTCCTCAAAGGATGCGGATGGAACCCATACTTCGTAGAAGTCACTTCGACCGCTTCGGCTCACGAAAAGATGGCCGCGACCATGGACAAAGTAATCGCCGACATAAAGGCAATTAAACGCAA
Source organism: uncultured Muribaculaceae bacterium (assembly GCA_964472425.1). GTDB lineage: Bacteria > Bacillota_I > Bacilli_A > RF39 > UBA660 > RUG11867. Next base: position 1,547 of record CAYYLF010000008.1, read on the forward strand.
AGCCTCGCGTTCGACCGTTCTCGAGCGACCTCTCTATCCTATGATAGTATTCATCTCCAAAAAAGGATGGACGGGTCCGAGGGTCGTCGAAGAAAAAGAAATAGAAGGTACCTTCCGTGCCCACCAAGTTCCCGTAGTCGTCGACCGCACGACCGGTAAAAACATGGACCTTCTAGAAGCCTGGCTCGCAAGTTACAGACCCGAAGAACTCTTCGACGAGAATGGTCGCCTCAAAAAAACTTACGAAAGCATTCTTCCCGATGAAAATCATAGACTTTTCGGAAGCGCTCACACGAACGGAGGACTCATCCTCGAAGAACTGAAACTTCCCGATTACAAAAAGTACGGGCTCAAAGTCAATCACGGCAACATAGAAGCCCAAGACATGACCGTTCTAGCAACTTATCTTAGAGACGTCGTAAAGATGAACGATGCAAATGCGAACTTTCGCCTGTTCGCTCCAGACGAGACCCTTTCCAACCGGATGGCTCCACTTTTCGAAGTGACGAACAGACAATGGAACGGAGTCACTCTTACGAACGACGAATTCTTGAACAATCGCGGAGCCGTCGTCGATTCGGTCTTATCTGAACACGTCTGTGAAGGCCTTCTAGAAGGCTACATCCTGACTGGTCGGCACGGAATATTCGACTCTTACGAAGCCTTCGCTCGAGTAGTCGACTCGATGATTAGTCAACATGCCAAATGGCTCAAAGTTTGTAACGAACTGCCATGGCGAGCGAGCATCTCGTCTTTGAATCTTCTGCTTACGAGTCATTGCTGGCAACAAGACCACAATGGATACACCCACCAAGATCCAGGACTCTTAAATCACCTAGCCACCAAAAAAGCATCCATCGTGAGAATGTACTTGCCACCGGATGCGAACACTCTTCTGTCTTCGGTAGACCATTGCCTAAAAACCAAAGACTACATAAACGTGATAGTCGCCTCTAAACACCCGCGTCCTCAATGGCTTTCGATGAAAGAAGCTGCCGCTCACTGTGCCAAAGGGGTAGATAAATGGGAATGGGCTTCGACTGACGATGGCAAAGACCCAGATGTCGTTCTCGCCTGTGCGGGAGACACGCCGACCCTCGAATCCCTCGCGGCCGTATCCATCATCCACGAATACATGCCTAAACTCAAAGTCCGCTTAGTAAACGTCGTCGACCTCATGCGCTTGACCTCGAACAAAGCTCATCCTCACGGTCTTACAGATAGAGAATACGATAGTCTCTTCACCAAAAAGAAACCCATCATATTCGCTTTCCATGGCTATCCATCCTTGATACATGAACTCACGTACAATAGAACCAATCAAAACCTCCATGTTCACGGTTATAACGAAGAAGGAACGATAACGACTCCGTTCGACATGCGCGTCCAAAACCGCATAGACCGTTACCACCTCATACTAGATACCCTAAAGTACATTGACAAATATCCGAAAGAGGCAATCACCCTCAAGAAGTATTGCAACGACATGCTCAAGAAACACGAATCTACGATAGGTGAGACCGGTATAGACATCGACGAAGTTCGCAATTGGAAATGGAAAAAACTAAAATAGAATTGTCACCAATCGAATTAACAAACAATTATTAAAAAAACGCAAAATATATGTTGAAACTATGCACCCAAATGCGTTATAATAAAGTTGTTGAGAGAGGAATATGCGATTGAGCACTATACAGATCAACCCCCTTTGAACTTTAATGATGCTCGATTGATTCGCGTTTAAATTTCTCTCTACAACATCGTTTGATATTCATACTCGATATAAATCTTTTTGAGACCATGAAGGCCTCTTTTTCTTGACAAAAAATGGAGAGGGGGGTGCTACAATAGAAGCATAGAAGACTAGGAACGAAGAGAACTTATTACTTAGAAGAAAAAACTCTCGTTCATCACCAAAATGAAAAAATGCAAGAGCGAAACGCCAGTCTTTTATATGCCTAAAAAAGAAAAGAGATGACCTTCATGGAACAAGACCTCCCGAGAACTAAACTACAGAAAAGAAAAAAAGAAAACCTGAAAGGAAAGATGATTGCCATAGTCGCTCTCACCCTAGTCACGACTTCGGCCATCACCTACGGTTTCTTCTACCCGAACAAACGCCAAACCGGCCAAAACGACTTAGTCTCCGAATGTTTTAACATCGAGTTCACGAACGAGTCTGCATCCATCGCCTTAACTAACGCCTATCCAGTCTCGGATGAAGAAGGAAAGAAGTTCACTCCATACTCGTTTACCATCACGAACACCTGCAACCTCGTCGCCTCTTATCATGTAGTGATAGATACCAAAATTGGTTCCTTCGACCCATCTCACATCAAAGTATCAGTAAATGATAGTAATCCTAAAACCTTGACATTCATGCCGAACGAATCGTACCCAGCCGGGGAAGGCTACAGTGCTTCTGGACAAATCTATTCTGGCACACTCAAAAAAGATGAATCAAAAAACTTCGATATCAAACTCTGGATGTCCGCAAGTACCACCTACGAACAAGTGGCAGGTAAAACCTGGGAAGGCCGAGTCCGAGTCGTCAGCAGTGTATCAGAAGTTGACCAATACTTAAACCAAGGCACATCACCTTCTGACATTACTCTTGCTAAACTGGGAGTTACAGCCAACGCCGGAACACCTGATTTCACCCAAATAGCTGCGACCGACGAAGGAATCTACGGAATGGAAGACGACTACGGGATGAGCTACTACTACCGTGGGGCTGTCACGAACAACTATGTCAAATTTGGAAAGTGGAGTGCAGATACTTCGGATACGGTATATGGAACAGATAGCAATGGATGGGTGAAAGAATTTGCTACTTTGGACGCATGCAATGCCGACTCGAGTTATAAAAACAATTGCACTCTAATCTCGCGAGCTGGAAAAGACATGTATTGGAGAATAGTCAGTGTGAACGAGGATGGAACATTGAGAGTCATATACGATGGAGTAGAACCACACTCGAATACGGATACGAGCACGGATAGAATAATAGGAATATCTCCATGGAACGAATATCTTTATTATAATGACGCAAAATATGTAGGCTATATGTTCGGAGGTGCAAATGGAGAAATGTCGACATCGAAAGAACAAGCCCAAACGAACGAGACTGCTTCGACTATGAAGACGTACTTGGAAAATTGGTATAAAAAACAGATAGTAGACCAAAGTTACGATGGATATGTATCGAATAACATTTTCTGTAATGACCGAAGTACAGTAAGTACACCAAGTTCTGCAGGTATAGCTATGGGAATGACAGATACAGGACTGGGATATGGAACAAATGACACGTTGTTCGGATACTGGAACAGATTTGATGTAAATACAGAAACAAATACAGTAACGAGTATAAATGTAAATTTAAAGTGTCCAAATAAAAATGATGCATTTACATCGATAGAAACGACGAAAGGAAATGGTAAGATGACATATCCAGTGGGATTCATAACTGCGGACGAGTTTTCAATAGCTGGGAGTGTCCCTTTTACTAAAAATCCTAGTTACTATTTAAACAAAGCGAATATGGCTAATTGGACATTCTCGCCGTCCGTTTTCCTTACTGGTTATGCTTTTGTATCGCTTATGAATGGGGGAAATCTGGGCCATGGCAATGTCGATAATTATACTGTCGTGGTGGCGTCGGTTATCAACCTCTCCACCGAATTCGTCCAAAATATGACCGGAGACGGCACAGCCTCCAATCCATTTAGGCTACCAGACTAACTATCCCAGGAGAAGAGACAAATCTTCTCTTTTTCTTTGCCAGATTGTATAGTATAATATATAACGAAAAGAGGGATAAGATGAAACGCAAAAACGTCATAATCGCATGTCTTGCCGTAATCGGGGTGTTTGCCGTCCTCGCGGGAAGCAAATTCATAATCACGATATACGACAAAGCCAAAGAAGAAGAGAGAATCCGAAATGCCATAATCGAAGTCGAGCTCGCGGACGACCTGACCACCGGATTCGATACTAAAAAACACGTCTCCGAATTTATCACCTCTATAAATGGCGAAATTACAGACGATTACGAAATAGACACGACCAAACTAGGCACCCACGAAATCGAATTCGAGTTCGTAAACGAAGAGGGCATAAAAGTCCCATACTTTTACGAAATCGAAGTGAAAGACGTCACCTCGCCGTTCGTCTGGCTTTCGGAAGACTACTATATTACGACCGGATTTGCAGGCACCCTCGAATCCAAAATAATATGTGTCGACGACTACGACGACGAGCCCACCTGCCAAGTCGAAGGCGAATACGATACGACTGTTCCCGGCAACTACCAACTGAACTTTCACGCTCACGACTCTCATGGCAACGAAACGGACGTCCCGTTTGTCTTGCACGTAAGTCTTCCATCGAGTGGGGGAGGACAATACGTTCCCAATCCGGACAAGTTTACCGAGATGAGGAGCCTCTTCAAAAACGAGAATACAGCCCTCGGAATAGACGTCTCATCGTGGCAAGGAGACATCGACTTCCAACGAGTAAAAGACGCCGGAGTCGAATTTGCCATAGTGCGCGTCGGCTCCAAATGGGGCGCGGATGGCGAATATTTCCTGGACGCTCGCTTTGAACGCAATATGGAAGGCTTCAACGAAGTCGGCATACCAGTCGGAGCCTACTTCTACTCCTACGCCAAGAACGAAGACGAGGCTAGGGAAGAAGCCGAATGGATGATAGAAAAATTGCAAAACTACAAGGTAGACCTTCCCGTCGCCTTCGACTTTGAAGACTGGTCTCGCTACAACGATTACAAAATGAGCCTTCATAGACTCAATAGAAATGCCGAAGTCTTCATCGAAACCCTCGAGAAAGCGGGCTACGAAGGTATGCTCTATGGAAGTGTTTCTTACTTGAATAGAATGTGGGACACCGAAGACAAGACCGTTTGGGCCGCCCACTACACGACCAAGGCCGACTACAAAGACACTTTCAAATATTGGCAATTCTCTTCTGAAGGAATAGTCGACGGAATCGCGGGATACGTCGACCTCGACATAATGTACAAATAAGTAGGTGATTTTATGAGAAAAAAAGTTTTGATAACCGGTGGATCGAGCGGACTCGGTCGGGCCATCACTAACACTTTCGCATCCCACGGATACGACGTGGTGTTGACGTACTCGACTAGCCAAGAAGAAACTAAAGAGTTTGCCGCGCACCTCTTTACCGAATATGGAGTCGAAGTAGATACACTGCAGTTGGATTTATCGGACGAAGAAGCTTGTCGAAATCTTCCCAAAGACCTCGACCGCCTCGACGTTCTCGTGAACAATGCCGCGACCAACGAAGACAAAAACTTCGAAGAATTCACTTCGAAAGATTTCTTGGACACTTATCGAGTAAACGTAATCGGACCGTATCTGCTTTCGATTGCTTTTCGTGACATACTCAAAAAATCTCACGGGAGCATCGTAAACGTCGCTTCGACGAACGGTATCGATACGATGTACAAAGAATCCGCGACCTACGACGCGTCGAAAGCTGCCCTCATAAACCTCACCCAAAACATGTCGAATGCCTTCGCCCCGGACATTCGAGTAAACGCGGTCGCGCCCGGTTGGATAAACACCGATTCGACTCGGGATATGGACCCCAAATTCAAAACCGCTGCGGAAAACTCGAACCTTTTACACAGATTCGCCGACCCGCAAGAGATAGCCTCGCTCGTCTACTTTGTCGCAAGCGAAGAAGCATCCTACTTGACCGGGTCGGTCATTCGAATAGATGGAGGTAACAAATATGGAAATAGATAATCTGATAAAGGAAGCCGAAAGACACTTGGCCAGTGAATTTGCCAAAATCGACGAACTAACTTACTACAATAGCCAAAAAGTTCTCGAAGCTTTTCACGAATACAAAATAAGCGAAACGCACTTCGGCTCAACCACCGGCTATGGATATGGTGACCAAGGTCGAGACGCGATAGAAAAGGTATTCGCTCGCGTCCTCAACTCGGAAGATGCCCTCGTTCGTAACCAATTCATCTCGGGTTCCCACGCCCTGACAGTCGCCTTCTTTGGACTACTGAGACCTGGAGATACGATGCTATCCATCACGGGCGAACCTTACGACACTCTACACGAAGTTATCGGAATCAAAGACAATCCTAGTTCCCTTCGTTCGTTCGGTATAAACTACGAACAGATAGACCTCGTCGATGACGACTTCGATGACGAACGCATAATCGCCGCTTTGAAAGACAAAAATTACAGATTAGTCCATATTCAAAGGTCTCGTGGCTACAGTAGTCGTCTCAGCCTGACCATCGACAAAGTCGAAAGAATAACCAAAAAAATAAAAAACATCTCCAAAGACACCATAATCATGGTCGACAACTGTTACTGCGAAATGGTCGAAAGACTGACTCCGACCGAAGTAGGAGTCGACATAATGGTCGGTTCTCTCATCAAGAACCTAGGCGGAGGAATCGCCCCGAACGGAGCCTACATTGCCGGTCGTCGCGACCTCGTCGAACTGTGTGCCGAAAGACTAACTCTTCCGGGAGAAGGGCGTGAAGTCGGTCCGACTCTCGGTATAAATGCCACTTTGCTTCGAGGATTATACATGGCTCCAAGCGCCGTATCCGCGAGCCTCAAAATGTCCCTTCTCGCCAGTTACATCCTCGGGGGTATGAGATACAAAGTCTCACCCAAATGGAACGAACCGCACGCGGACATAGTATGCATGATTACCTTCGCCGATAGAGAAAAACTGATAAAATTCGTCCAAGGGATCCAAGCTGGCTCGGCCATCGATGCCTTCGCCATCCCCGAACCGACAGACATGCCGGGCTACGACGACCGCGTAATCATGGCCTCCGGCAGTTTCATTCAAGGCTCGTCCATCGAAGTGAGCTGTGACGGTCCTCTTCGCGAACCGTACAATGCCTATCTACAAGGCAGTCTCACCTACGAGTATGCTCGTCTAGCTCTCAAAGAAGCCCTCGTACATATGGAGGAATTATGATACTAAACGGAAAAGAATACGACCTTAAAACGTTAACCTCAAACCTCGATATGACGGCGCACTCCTTCGTAAAAGTCGGTAACCTGATGCTCACCAAAAGAGAAATCGGCATCCTCAAAAGGAACTTCATCGACTACGAACGTGCTAGTTCACTCCAAGACTTGAGACTCAAAATTCAAGCCGTCATGGAAGACGACACGGTCGAAGAAGACGACGCCTACGAATTAGAATCTGTCCTCGATAGCATCATGGAAAGAGACTACTATGACTACAAAACGCACTAAACTGAACATCGCCCATCGCGGACTTTGGGATGAGGAAATACCGGAAAACAGTCTCGGAGCCTTCCAAAAGTGCCTCGATGCGAATACGGCCATCGAACTCGACGTTCACCTACTGAAAGACGGGACGCTCGTCGTATTTCACGACGACGACCTCCGAAGAATGACTGGAGTAAACAAAAAACTGAAGAATTGCACTTACGACGAGATAAAGGGCCTACCTCTCGCTGGGACCAAATTTACCATTCCGACCTTCGAAGAAGTTCTCACCCTCGTCGATGGCCGCGTCCTTTTGGATATCGAAATAAAGTTCGACACCAAAAACTTCAAAATATGCCGAACCCTAGCCGAGCAACTGGACTCCTACCAGGGAGACTTCATCATCAAGTCCTTTAGTCCCTTTCACATCGCCTGGTTTCGGTTTAAACGTCCCAACTTTACGAGAGGACTCTTAGTCTCGCGACTCAAGAATGCCCATCTCCCAAACATAGTCAAACGGCTCTTCTACACCATGAAATTCAACTTTCTGGCCGCCCCTCAGTTCGTAGCCTTCGACCATCGGGATTTGCCGAATGAAAAAATAGAAAAACTCTACGAACGGGGCATGCCCATCTACCTGTGGACCATAAGGGACGGGGAATTCCAAACTCAATACGACGGCATCATATACGAAAATACTCAAAACGTAAAATGAAAACACTCGACCGCGTCAACCGAGTGTTTTAGTATTGCATAAAAGTCGTAAATCGGCAAGGCTCAAATACCTTTTACACAAGAGAGTACATTTTAGAAAAGGTATAACAGCACTCCACCAGCATCTTAAAACTGCGTAAAGTGTTTTCACTCAATTTACACATAAGTCGAACACTTTACGATTAATCTCTCTTCGTGTAGACATCTTCCGCTTTGACATATCCGCTTTCGATTCTGTAAGGTGCAGCCGCATTTCGCTCTATTCCAAGGATTTCGAACTCTTCGTCGCACACGCTCGTCCTTATATCTGTCGCACTTGAACTTGTGTAAACACTGCCAGAAACGTAGACACGTTCCCCGACTCTGTATTTAGGCGCATTCTCATCCAAGTGGTTGAGCCCTGCGTCGCGGATGATGACCGGATAGTCGAGTAGGGCATAATCCCCATCGACGCGTCCATCTATTCCGGGTAACTCCTCGTAAGCCGTATTTTGCCACATTCCTGCGTTGTAATCGAGCTCGAGTCTATCTCCCCACTCGGCGACCCATCTGTCGAACCGGTCGAGTACTCTCGAATCCAAATTGCTCATGAACGTGTCGGCACTGGCGTAAATCCCGACGTAATATCCAGCTTTCTCCATCTCTTCACAATAAAAAGATACTATCTCGGCGAGTCTATCTTTCGGCAAAGCCATCTGTCTCCTAGACTCGACGTCCAAGAAAACGGGATATTCGAGTTTTTTCCCGCGAATGAGTCTCAAAGTATGTTCGACCTCACTGCGCGCATCGTCTATATTGGTCGCATAACTGTAGAGATACACTCCATACGGAATGCCTAATTCCTCGCACATTCTCGCATTTCTCTCGAAATATACGTCATCTTGACTGACCACGTCGTCCCCGAATCCGCAACGCAATATGGCGAAATCTACGAATGGTTTGACACGCGTCCAATCGATTCTACCTTGCCAAGAAGATACATCTATTCCTCTTCTCATAAAAACCATCTCCCACCGTATTTTATGCCAAAACGACGATTCGGTGACTTTTCCAAAAGAAAAAGTGCCCGAGCACTTTAGTAGAGAAAGTATTCTTTGTACCACAATAGAAACGAATAGATGGTATAGACCTTTCTATGCGTCTCGGCCTTGCCTTCGTGATGGGCATCGAGCATTTTTTTGAGCTCGGACCTATCGAAAAACTCTTCGACGTAATCTTTCTCGAACTCGCGTCTTACTATATTGTAATACTTATCCTCTCGAAGATAATCCTTGAATGGCACCAAGAAGCCCAACTTCTTTCGTTCGAACCATTCTTTGGGAATCTTGGACGCGGCCGCTTGTCTGAGAGCATACTTGCCAGTACCCTTATATATCTTATCTTTCGTCTTGAGTTTCGACGCCAAAGCTAAGACTTCCTTATCTAGATAAGGGACTCTCAATTCCAAAGAATGAGCCATCGTCATCTTGTCGGCTTTCAACAATATGTCGTTCGGCAGCCACAGAAACATATCCAAAAACTGCATCTTCGAAATGTCGTCTAGGCCTTTGGCTTTATCGAAATAAGGTCTCGTCACCTCCTGCGAACTAGGTCCGCACAAGTACTCGTCCTTGACTAATCCAGCTAACTCGGAAGAATCGAAGATTTTCGCCTGTCCGATGTAGGACTCCTCCAAGTCGATTTCACCTCTAATCAAGAAATGCTTACCCTTGAAGTTTGGTAACTTTTCGGCCAACTTGCCATTGAACTTTCGCAAAAACTTAGGCAACTTCCTATAAACCCTTATAAAAGGACTATAATTATAGGTATCATACCCTCCGAACAACTCGTCCGCCCCCTCGCCCGAAAGTACGACCGTGACGTCCTTTCGCGCGAGTTCACTCAAGAAATAGAGGGGGACGCTCGACAAATTCGCATGCGGCTCATCGGAAAAATACTGCACCTTCGGTATGGCTTCGAAAAACTCGTCGGCCGTAATCATCTTCTTCGTATTCTTTATTCCAAAAGACTCGCTCAACACCTTCGCTCTATCCGTCTCGTTGAAACCCTTGTGGTCGAATCCGACCGTGAACGTGTCGTCCGGCTTCAAAATCGAAACGATATAAGATGAATCGATGCCCGAACTCAAGAACGACCCGACCTCGACATCACTTATCCTGTGATACGCGACCGAAGACTCCACGATATCTTCAATATCTTGGACACTTACTCCACCTTCGCGGGAAAAATCTATGCTATAGTATTCCTTAGGTTCGATTTTACCTTCGTCTTCCGACTTATACTTGATATAATGTCTAGGTTCCAACTTGTAGACACCCTTGAAAAAAGTCTCGACCAGTGGATTGTATTGAAAAGTCAGGAACGGTTTCAAAGCCTCTTTGTTAACCTCTTTCACGAAATCCGGATGGTCCAAAAAAGACTTTATCTCACTGCCGAACATGAACGTTCCGTTCATATAAGCGTAGTAAAGCGGCTTGATTCCGAAAATGTCGCGAGCTATGAAGATTTCCTTCGCATCTCTATCCCAAATCGCAAAAGCGAACATCCCTCTAAGCTTCTGGAGAATGCCCTCTTCGTACTCCTCGTACCCGTGCAAGATGACCTCCGTGTCGGTCTTCGTCTTGAACACGTGCCCCTTCGCGACCAAGTCTTCTCTCAACTCTTCGAAATTGTAAATCTCCCCGTTGAACATGATGACCAAGTGCTCGTCCTCGTTATATATAGGTTGACTTCCGCCTTCCAAATCGATGATGGAAAGACGCCTGAAAGCCATGTGCAATTCGTCGTCCCTATAGTAACCTTCCGAATCTGGACCCCTATGAACTATCCTCTTGCTCATCGCCTCGATTACGCTCGTCTCTTTATCCTTTTTATTTATATAACCAGTAAATCCACACATAATATCGAACCTTTCAAATTAGTCTCATTATACCACACATTGCATCTTTGTGCATCAAGTTGTAAACACCGATAAAATTACTCGCGACACTCAAACCGGATACTTCCAAAATTCCTTTTTATTTTGAGAAAAATATGTTACAATATGCATCGCACAAAGGACTATAGTAGTGAATTTTGCATCGAACTTTCCTAACGAATAATAGGATTCTGACTTGTCCCAAAACATAACTTTTTAAAATAGAAAAGAGGTACTTGAGAATGAAATATCTAGTACGAGCCTCCAAAGATGGCAACTTTAACATAACCGAACTGGACCGCAATGGTAAAATGCGGAGTATGGATTTTACTCCTCTAGATTTTTATAATTCCAACATGCAACGTATTAGAAAAGGTAATATGTACGACTTCTCTTTCGTTGCTAAAGACGCTCTTTGCATTTCTTTCGAAGGCTCTTCTGAAAAAGACAATACTTTTATACTAGACGAAAGTGTTCTCGATAACCCTTTGCTTATGTGCATATTTGAAAGTATTGCCGACTCTTTTCATAAGGGTGAAGAACTAGAGACGAATAAGTTGGATGCCATCTGCCTAGAGATAATTGCCAAGTACGCCGAAACAAAAGATGCCGAATTCCTAAACGGATACTCCAATCTCACCGAAATAAAAAGATACATGCGAATCAATGCCGAAAGCCTATTTCAAAGAGCCGACTGGAGTCGCGTCGTAGATGTTAAAAAATCATTTGGACTTCTCGAATTCGGCCGATTTACCGTGATTTTGCTAGCAGTAAACAAGGTATTGAGCTGGTTATTCTCCACACCCATTTCTATTCTTGCCCACGGCTTAGTTTCCGTCGCAATTTATTATGTCTGTGACTGTGGCAGATACCAAAGAAAGTACCAAAAAAAGGAAAAGTGTCACGCTTTACTCGATGAACTAATCGAAGTTCTAGAAGAAAAATCGGAAATAGAGCAAAATTTGATAAAATCATACGAGAATGAAAAACGAGATGAAAGGATGAGAATACTCTATTCCTTTATCCAACGCGATTTGAAATATATAGAAAGTCATAAGGAGAGTGACTTTCAAACAGAATGTGAAGAACTGGCCAAACTGAGCGACGAAGCAAAAATCGTTTACAGTGACAAGTCTTTGCGCTCACTTTTGAACATCGAAAAGCGCATATATGCCAAAGGTGTTAGAGATAATTCTCTAAATGAACCACAATTTTCTTGGACTTCGAGTTTCGACAAACTGTGCCATTACCTGTTGGGACGTAATATCTCGATCGATGACGAAGTCTTGAACAATGCACGTTACCTATTAGAAATGATAGACGAAAAGCGTACTCCAAACGGAGAAATGGTAGCTGTAGAGATTTTGGAAGCCGTGATGGAATGCCTCTGTACCTTCAAAGCAAATAAAGACCCTGCTTCGACTTACAATCAAAAAATCGCGACTAACTACGATAAATTGAAAAAGTGTTACAGATGGGCAGTAAGCATAATTTATACTGATGAAGGAGAACAGATGTCATCTTCTCCAAAAAGGATTTACTCGATTAATCGAGACCAAGAAGGACAAGCATGCGCCGTCACACCACGAGCATGGTATCCGAGCAAGACGATAAAACTAGAGCAAAAGGGGTGGCCAAAATGAAAAAATACCTATCCATCACAGATACAGGTAAATACTTAGTGACCTCGCTAGAAGGAAAAACTAAAAAACAGACGACATATGAATCTATAGACGACTTTGCTTTGACGTTTCAAAGTGCATTTGCCGATAAACCGATGGTTGCCGATTTATCTTTCATGAGTAGAGATTCGATACACGTCAACATGCTGTCCGAAAACTCTGCTCTTCGAAAATTGCAAGGGACGGACGACGTATACATTTTAGACGACTCCATCCTTTTCGATAAAAAATCGATGAAAGTTCTCAAAGAACTTGCCGATGAATACGCGGCTAATAAAGAAAAAATGGTAAGCAATTTCGAAAACGCCAAAAAATACATCGAAATGTCGCAAAAAGACGAAAAAACATATATCGAAGCCTTGAGAGCTTTCAGTAGAACGCACTCTCTCGACGACATACGAAAATTTTGTCCCGTCGAAGAACTGATAAGATGTCTAAAAGTTCAAGAAAAACATTGGACAAACCTGCGCCTTTTCGATTCTCCGATTCTAAAAATTAGATACCTGTTTTCTATAGCAGTAATTATGGCTTGCATTCCGACCATCATAATATCTCTTTTTAGCACACTCATCACGGGTTCGTTTGGAGCTTATGTGGTTTTGATGTCTTCCCTTTTTGCTCCTTATTTAGCCTCCAAAATCGTTCTCGACGACCAAGAAAACGAAAAAGTAATCTCAGCTCTTCGCGACCTCGTCGGTCCGGAATACTACGACATGCTAGACTACACAAACGATTTGGTGCCAGAAATAAGTACGATATCGAAAGAGAAAAAAGAAGATAGAGTAGTAACCGACTTTGCCGATTTCGTAAAAATGGACATCGAATTCATAAGACGACATGCGAATAGAGATTTCACAATTGAAATAAAGAAACTAAACGACTTGAGTGCTAACTATTTTAGAAGCCTCAAAAGATCAGACCACGAAGACAAAGAATACTTGAATGCACTTCTCGATATCGAAGAAAGTCTGTACGCAACTGTCGAAATAGGAAAAAAATTCACTCTTGACGCGCCTTTCGACGTAGAAACAGTTCGCAAAAGACTCATCTTTGCTGGTTTTACCGATGAAGAATTGGAAAGCCCAGACCTTCGAGAAATTTTTGAAATAATCGAAACATTGCAAGCGAACCCTTTTCATGGAGTCGAAACGAAAGTCGTCTCGCTCATAAAAGAAGCATGCAATCGTTTATCCGAAAAACCTGCCTCCGACGAAGTCATCAAAGATGCCATGCAAGGACTGAATATAGCCACACAATATGACATCTTGATGGACTCGCTCGCTGAATTGGAAAACTATCAAAGCGACATAGTCGGCCGTGTTCTACCCACGCAAGATAAAAACGATAAACAACAAACTGCTATCTAAAGCATTACTTTCCAAAAAGCATTTAACCATTTTGATAAGACCAAAAAACTATTACTGAAAAGTAATAGTCGACTTCAAAATGGTGTCTTTTTATGGTGTAGGTACATCAGGTACATCAGGAACAGCAGGACCATTTATCACTAATTTGCCACACCAAACAGTTACTATATACTTTGGATTAGGCGTATATTCTGCAGTTAAATCATCCCAATCTTCTCTTTGTTGAAGACGTGTATAAGTAATATTCCCTAAATCCCCAGCAAACTCTAATGAACCACTTACAATAGTACCACCAAAAACAGGATCATCATCCTCTTCGGATGGTTTAATATAATTATAGACTTGTATAATCACAGGTAAAGGTTCGACACCTTTATACTCTGAAGAATCATCTAAATAAATGACTTTTATATGAACAGAGAAATTCGGCATTTTATCAGAAACCCCTTTTACCTGAGGTGTATAACCTTCTACATGAGGAGAAGAAACATAATACTCCGTACCCTCGGATAAAGAAAGCACATTTGAATCCGCCGCCGTCGAGCCATCTTCATAAATATAATCGATTCTCAAAGTATTGAGGCTAAAACCGCCTTGATACAAAAATGTACGTTCATAGTATAGATTTGCCCCGTCGACTAAATCGGCATTACTAGGAGTCTTATTCCACGACGAATAAATATATCCAGTATATGCGTTAGCCGTCGGTATATAATTATCAATATCGATAGGCAAACCGGTTCTAATGTCGATTCCTTCATCCGTAAATTCCACTGTATTCATAACCGTATCGGTAAGATTTCCATCTCTGTCTTGCATAGTACCGTTTATAACCTTGACAGTAACTTTTGCCATATTAACTTTTTCAAAATATAGATTACATGTAGAACTCTTAGACGCTTTTATATTGATAGATTTATCCATCACATTCTGAGATAATAATCCGCCACTTGTACACTCACTTTTCTCTTCATCTAAAATATAACCTTCCGTCGGAAAAATGCGACTATCACTCAAATTATAATTTCCTTTATCATCTTGAATATACATTGCAATCATATTAGACGAATCTGCCGAATTATCATTTGTATTTCTATTAAAATAGCTCCGTATATTGCCAAAATTTAGAATCGTGCAAACTACTAAAAATAAAATGACTGCTCCTATAAATCTTAAACCCTTTTTCATCGATTATTCCTCTTTCTACCTCGATATACTCATCGTACTATCTTCTATTTTCTATATATTAAATAATAGCACCCCCCCCCCAATTTTTGTCAAGCGAATGTTACATTTTTATTTTGCATCTTTCATCTTTATAGATATGCATGATAATTTGAGCTACTAAGTTATAGATTAGCAAAATAAATTGACGTAAAAAAGAAATTAAAAAAGTACATTTTAAGCCAAAATTTTCGAAAATTATCAAATTGTCACTTAGATGTCACTTTACTTGTAATATAATGCAAGTGTATTACGAAAGGAGAGATTTTTGATGGAAATCCTAAAAGTAGAAAATCTTACAAAAATATATGGAAAGGGCTCGACCAAAGTAGTAGCTCTCGACAATGTATCATTCACAGTAGAGAAGGGAGAATTCGTCGCCATAGTCGGTGCCTCTGGCTCGGGTAAGTCGACCCTTCTACACCTTATTGGCGGAGTCGACAGACCGACGAGCGGAAAAGTCTACATCGACGGCAAAGATATCACCAACTTCGATGACGAAAAACTCGCCATCTTTAGACGTCGCCAAGTAGGTCTCATATACCAGTTCTATAACCTCATACCGATACTGAACGTCGAAGAAAACATCACTTTGCCCCTAAATTTAGACAACCGCAAAGTCGACGAGAAAAAACTCTCGGAGTTGATAAAACTCTTACGCCTCGAAAACCGCAAGACCCATCTGCCGAACGAACTTTCGGGTGGACAACAACAGAGAACCTCGATAGGACGGGCGATGATAACGTCTCCTGCCATCATCCTTGCCGACGAACCGACGGGAAATCTCGACTCCAAATCTTCGGACGAAATAGTCGAGCTCTTAAAAAAATCCAACCGCGACTATGCCCAAACTATCATCATGATAACTCACAACATGGAAATAGCCAAATGTGCTGATCGCATTATAACTATCGAAGATGGACGCATCGTCGAAGAGGTGTAACATGAGTATCCTCAAAAAACTTTCAATTCGAAATCTCAAATTGAACAAAAAACGTTCGATAGGAACTATCATGGGAATCGTCCTCTCGGTCGCCCTCGTGACCGCGGTCGCCGGAATGTTCACGAGTTTCCATAGGACTCTAGTACAAAACACCATCGAATCGACCGGCTATTACCATTACTCTATTTCCGAAATCGACGAAGATATGTTCAGAGATTTAAAATCCAATCGCGACATCGAGAACATCATGACATCCTACTTCTTAGGAACTGCTCTTTATTCCCAAACCGAAGAAGACGGCATAACTTACCTAAACGTATCTTCGACCGAATACTTCGACGAACTTCAAAATAAAATTGTGAAAGGTCGCAAGCCTCAAAACGCGAACGAATTGGTCATTCCCGAAAGTCTAGCTATCGAGCAAAACATAAAAGTAGAGGATACCCTTGAGCTCGAAGTTGGCACTCGCCTGACCGAAGATGGATACGAACTCGACATGACCAATCCCTCTCACGAAGAAGCTCACGAATACATCGCGAATGCCACCCACAAAACTTACAAAGTGGTGGGAACTTTCGAAGGAAATGGCAGTCGTTACTCCATGTATAGTCCCAATAGTACGACCATGGTATACTACAAAGTCTACACGATAAATGAAACTTCCTCTAAAATCGACGTCTTTATGGCTCTCAAAAATCCTAAAGAGCACGACTCCTTCGTGGCTGGTCTCATAGCAACAGGTAAATTCGACCCGACTAATGGGCCCGATTATTATCAATTAAATGCCAATTTGGAACTCCTTCGCTGGGAATGCTTTGCCTTCTCGGACTCGACCATTTCCATGCTCTATGCCGTCGTCGGAACGGTTCTTGCCATCATAGTTATAACGAGCGTCTTCTGTATCAGAAACTCATTTGCCATTTCGACGACCGAAAAATCGAAAATGTTGGGTATGCTCGCGAGTGTCGGAGCAACCAAAAAGCAGATTAAAAGAAGTGTGCTCATCGAAGCTTTCATCCTTGGTGCAATAGGCATTCCGCTAGGTATCCTCTCGGGCATATTTGCCGACTTCGTCCTCATCAAAGTTGTAAACCTCATCTTGAAAGATTACATTTTCCAAAATGCCGAAGGACTCATCTTCACGATTTCTTTCCTTCCATGCCTCGTCGCGGCCATCTTGGGAATCGTAACGATTTATCTCTCTGCCATTTTCTCGGCTCGTCGGGCGAGCCGCATCAGTCCTATCGACAATATGCGCAGCTCTAAAGACGTCATGCTAAATAAAAAGAATCTCAAAATTCCACGTATCATCCCGACGATATTCAAAACCGGAGGTGTTCTCGCCTACAAAAACTTGAAACGAAGCAAGAAAAAATACAGAACCACGGTTATCTCCATCGCCATAAGTGTCTTCATCTTCATAGCTTTAAACACCTTCCTCACAGACACGTTTGGAATGACCAACAGATATTATACGACTTACGATTACAATGTCGCTTTAAATAGTATAAGAGAATTACAAAAGTCCGACATCACCGCTCTTGCCAAACTTGACAACATCGAAGAATTTCACACGACTTACGAAATATATACAAACCAAAACGATTATATAAAGATATATGACCGAGCTCATACAGCCGACTTGGGCGAAGCCTACGACAATTGTGACAAATACGACGCGGATACGACGGAATGTACCGGTCCACACATAGGAACTTCTCTCATCGGACTAGACGATGCGTCCTTCAAAAACTATGTCGAATCACTCGGCCTAAACTATCAACAAACTAAAAATAAAGGAATTCTTGCCGATACTGTCGTCGTTTATCTAAACGATAAAGAAACCGAGACGCGAAGATTCACTTATCAAAAAGGAGACCACTTCAAAGGCACTTTCCACAATTCCGACTTCGACGTCGAAATAGGGGCGATTACTACTAATAAACCTTACGGAATAGAAAACTATAACTATCCCGGAGGCTACTTCATCGTCGATGTCGACTACTTCCAAGATATCGAATTTACGCCTATGTTAATCACGATAAAATCTAAGAATCCAGATAAACTTGTCAAAGATATCAATGCCTACAAAAAAGGATTGGGAGTCTACAACATCGAGGAAGAACAAAAGTACAATAGAGCTATATCGCTAGTTATAAGCATCTTTCTTTACGGCTTCATCGCCGTCATAACCTTGATTGGTGTGACAAATATCTTCAATACGATTACATCCAACATGGAACTTCGTGGAAAAGAGTTCGCCATGCTCAAAAGTATCGGTATGACGAAAAAAGAATTCTCCCGAATGATAAATCTTGAGACTTTCTTCTATAGCACGAAATCTCTCGTTTACGGAATAATATTCGGGCTTCTCGGTTCCTTCCTCGTCCATGCGTCCTTCAATACAAAACAAGAAGTTGCCTACAACTTCCCTCTAACTGCCATACTTATATCTATCGTTTTCGTCTTCATTCTCGTATCCATCATCATGCACTTCTCCATAACGAAAATTAACAAACAGAATACGATTGAAACGATTAGAAACGAAAACATTTAAGAAAGCCGCCAGGCCTTCTTTTTTCTTCAAAAAATACTTTTACATACTGAAAAGTGTACCGCTCAAATACTGAAAAGTACACCATTTGAATACCAAAAAGTGCACCATTTGAATACTGAAATGTGTACCGTTTTAATATTGAAATGTGTACCGTTTTAATATTGAAATGTGTACCGCTTGACTACCAAAAAGTGCTCCATTCGAATACTGAAATGTGTACCGCTTGAATACCGAAAAGTGCTCCATTCGAATACAGAAATGTGTACCGCTTGAATACCGAAAAGTGTTCCATTCGAATACAGAAATGTGTACCGCTTGACTACCAAAAAGCTTACTATTCGAATACCGAAAAGTGTATGCCTAAATACTGAAAAGCGTACCACTCGAATACCAAAAAGTGTACCATTCGAATACTGAAAAGTTCACCATTTGAATACCGAAAAGTGTACCAATCGAATACCAAAAAGTGTACCGCCAGAATACCGAAACTTGCACAACAAAATCGTCGAAACTTGCACAATAGAAATAAATGTGATGTTATATTTCCAGAGGTGATAAATATGTCATTGACAAAAAAAAGCTATACACCACGGCTAATTGATGAAAAAATAGAAAGATATTTAAAACTTTTTGGTGCTCTGAGTATCGAAGGGCCAAATGGTGTGGAAAAACTTGGACATCACTCAACCATGCTAATTCGGTCGTTTTCTTAGATGAAACCACAGAAAATAAAAATTTACGTGCTAAAGCAGCCATAAATGTCGGACTTATTCTAGGAGAACACTATCCACAATTGATAGACGAATGGGGCGACTTTCCTGCCATATGGGATGCTGTAAGACACCGTTGTGATAAAGACAAAACTAAAGGAAAATATTTATTAACCGAATCGACTACCATTCGCGATACCACTAAAATAAATCATTCTGGAGCCGGTAGAATTGACCGTCTTAAAATGTATTCTATGAGCCTATACGAGTCAGGTCAATCGACAGACGAAATATCGCTTACCGATATGTTTACAAATAAAGAAATATCGATAAATTCTAAAATTAAACCTACTTTCGATGGATTGGCCAAACTAATTGTGAGAGGGGGATGGCCCGAAAATCAAACGACAGATGACCGTGACCTTCACATCCTTCCTCAAAGTTACATAAAAGCAATTTTAGAGTCCGACATAGACAAAGATGGAGTAACTAGAGATAAAAATAAGATGCGCATGCTTTTAAAATCTCTGGCCCGCAATGAAAGTGCAATCGTAAGTAATAGTACTTTACTTAAAGACATAGAAGACATCGCATATGCCGATGAAAGCATCAGTAGAAATACGATTACAGACTATCTAAATATTCTAAGAAAACTTTATCTAATCGAAAATCAAGAAGCATACACTTTTAATCTGAGGTCTACCCAAAGAGTAGGGAAATCGTCAAAAAGACATTTTACGGACCCTTCTCTCGCCTGTGCCGCACTCAATATAACGCCCGAAATACTCATGAACGACGTCAATACATACGGATTTATGTTCGAATCTCTAGTCGAACGGGACCTTAGAATATATATCGAAAGCTTGGATGGAAAACTCTACCACTATCGCAATAATGACAATGGTCTCGAAATAGATGCTATAGTCGAACTACCTTCTGGCGAATATGGGGCTATAGAAATAAAACTGGGCTCCGACTACATAGAAGATGCCAAAAAAAATCTTCTCAAATTCACAAAAGAAGTGAAAGCCCAACCGGCCTTCTTGTGCGTTATATGCGGTTTATGGGATGCAATTGTAAAAGACCCCGAAACGGGAATTTACATAATACCGATAACGGCCCTAAAAAACTGACGAACATATTGACTGCTTTTCCAAAAAAATGATACAAAACTTTACCCATGTAACCGGACATATCCTGAGAATTTACCTTGGCAAATCGTCGACATCTTGCGATTTGCTTTTTTCTGTTTTATAATCTTACTTAGGAGGAAAACTTATGCTAAAAGTTACACATGTAAAGAAAAAATTTACGAGATTGACTGAAAAAAAGACCAAAGAAGAATTTTGGGCTGACAAAGACATCTCGTTCACGGCCGACGAGGGTCAAATAGTCGGGATATTGGGCCCGAATGGAGCAGGGAAGACTACCTTACTTAGAATGATTGGAGGCATTCTCACACCGACCGAAGGAACTATCGAATTCGACGAAAAAACTTACGAAAAGGAAGAACTGGAAATCAAAAAATCCATCGCCTACCTCTCCGGGAACACCAAAATTTACCAGAGCATCACGCCTTACGAACTCATGAAGATGTGCTGCGAATTCTACGGAGTAAACAAAGCCGAAGCTGAGAATAGAATAGCCGAAATCGCCAAAACCCTAAACATGGAAATTTTTCTATATAATAAGATAGAAAAACTCTCTACGGGACAAACCCAACGTGTGAACATCGCCCGTTGTCTAGTTCACGACCCCAAGTACTACATCTTGGACGAAGCCACGAGTGGTCTCGATATCATATCCTCACAAGTCATCCTCGACTTCATCAAAAGTGAACGTGACCGTGGAAAGACCATCCTGTACTCGACTCACTACATGGAAGAAGCCGAGAACATATGCGACCACGTCCTTCTTTTACACCATGGAGAAATCATAAAAGAAGGCACACCCAAAGAAATACTAAAAAGTACCAAAACGACGAATCTACGCGATGCTTTCTTCGCCATCATAGGAGGTGAAAACGATGAAAAATAACGTAATGAACGTTCTCAAAAAAGAACTGAGAGAAATGTTTAGAGACAAAAAATCTCTCGCCATGATGCTCATCATCCCCATCATGATACCGCTTCTAGTTCTCGGTATGTCTGCTCTTTTCGAAATGAACATGAACAAACCCATCGAAGAATACAACAAAGTGGGATTTGCATACCAACTAAGTCCGACCGAAAAAACACTTCTCGAAAATATGCAAATAGACTACGAAGAAAATACGGAAGAAAACCTAAAAACGTCTTTAGAAGAAGGTATAATCGACCTTTACGTTACGAAAAGTGGAACCGATTACACACTCAAAGATGCCGGGGATGAAGACTCGTCTTACACCCTTTCGCTCGTCACGTCTTACTTCGATTCCTACAAACAATACCTACAAACCGCCTACTTAGAGACCCACGAAGTACCTGCCGAAGAAGTACTCGACATCATAACATATAGTCGCGACCAATCGGATGTCGAGGAACCCGACGACTACTTTGCCAACTACATTACAACATACTCTTTCCTCTTCATCATCATGGCTATAACCGTCTCGGCCACTTATCCAGCTACCGATGCGACAGCCGGCGAAAAGGAAAGAGGAACTCTCGAAACTTTGCTCACATTCCCGATTAAGTCTAAAGACATAATCTTGGGCAAATTCCTATCCGTATCGATTTCGTCCATCATCACGGGTGTGATAAGCCTCATCCTGATGGTCGTCTCGCTCGTCGTCGCGAACGACATGTTCGAAATATACGAAGGAGTAAATCTCATGCTCGGCGCGGATGCCTTAGTATTCGCCTTCATAGTCATCCTCGCATACTCTTTGTTGATAAGCGGACTTTGCATCTCCATCGCTTCCAAATCTAAAACCTTCAAAGAAGCCCAAAGCGCTTTGACTCCGCTCACGTTCATTTCTTTCTTTCCGAGCATGATTGCTTTCATGATAAACATCGAAACGACTTCCGCGCTCGCCTTTGTTCCATTCTTGAACTTTACTCTCATTTTTACGGACATCGTAAACGGAAAACTGAACGGACTTCACATAATCATCATGTTCGCCTCGACTGTCATTTTCATAGGCCTTTTGCTAAAACTCATCATAAGTCAATACAAATCCGAAAAAGTGCTGTTTACCAATTAGGGGAGAAACCTTATGACCATACTGCTCATAGAAGACAATCCCTCGATAATCAAAGGACTCGAATATTCACTTGCAAATGCCGGATACGAGATAGAAACTTCGAGCCTCGTCCGAGAAGCCGAAGACTACCTTCGCAAATCCACTCCCGACCTCGTAATTTTAGACATCTCTCTGCCCGATGGCGATGGACTCCGTCTTTACGAAGAGGTGATTAAATCCGCCTCCATCCCGACTATCTTCTTGAGTGCCAAAGACGACGAAGAAACGGTAGTCGAAGGGCTGACCCTAGGAGCCGAAGACTACATCACTAAACCCTTTTCGACGAGAGAACTCCTCGTGCGCATCGAAAAGATACTTCTTCGCAAGACTAAAAAGGCGATTATAAAGGCCAAGGATATCACTTTCGACCTCGACAAGATGGAAGTCTACAAAAAAGGAGACTTGCTCGAGCTTACCAGTCTCGAACTCAAAATACTCCATCTTCTATTTCTAAATGCTAACAAAGTCGTCCGCCGCGGGACTATCATAGACAAAATATGGGAATGGACCGGAAACGACGTCGAAGACAATACGGTGACCGTCTATCTGAAAAGAATACGCGAAAAATTGGGCACCGACATCATAATCACTTTGAAAGGAATAGGATACAGGATAGATACCGATGAAAAATAGAATAGAATTCAAAAAATGTCTCGTGATAGTCCTCGTCGCCTTTGTTATCTTGAGTGCGATGTACGTCGTCATAGAGAGCATCGAATACGCCACATACCGTCGCGTTTATAACAATTCCATCGCCAATATCGTCATGGCTGTTCGAAAAAAATACCCCGACGTCGAATTTTCGGAGATTGTCGATATCCTAAACAGCAAAGACGCGGGAGGCAAAAACATCCTCTTACAATACGGAATAGACTTGACTAGCGAATCGGCCGTCCTCGCTCTCGATGACCTGAACCACCGTTATCTTAAGATAGGAATATGCTCCTTTGCCGGTTCGCTTCTTCTCATTTCGGCAATCTTCCTATACTACATCCACAGCCGCAACAAACGCCTAGAAAAACTCACCACTCTCATAGAGAGAATAAATGCTCGCGACTATTCCCTCGACCTCGACAGTACGACCGAAGACGAGCTTTCCATCTTGAAAAGCGTCCTTTACAAGACGACTATCGTTTTGAAAGAAAGTGCCGAAAACTCCAAAAAAGACAAACTTGCCCTCAAAGACTCCCTTTCCGACATTTCTCACCAACTGAAAACTCCGCTCACTTCCATCATGATTTCCTTGGATAACCTGCTAGAAGAAGAGAAAATGACCGAAAAGACTCGTCGCGAATTTCTCGAAATCATCAAAAGAGAAACCGCCAATATCAACTTTCTCGTCCAATCGTTATTAAAACTTTCGAAGTTAGACACGAATACGATAACGTTCACCAAAAAAACTGCTCCTGTCGAAGACCTTCTAAGCGCGGCTTGCCAAAACGTTTCCTTGCTGGCCGACCTTGCGGATGTTTGCATAGATATCGAAGGCGACACGCACGCATCCATTAAATGTGACCCAACTTGGCAAATCGAAGCTCTTTCGAATATTCTCAAAAATGCCGTCGAGCATTCCCTAAGAGAAGGGCGAATCGTCATTTCGGTCGAGGACAATAAAATATACACATCCATTGCCATCACGAATAAGGGAATCCCGATCGATGCCAAAGACCTCTCACACATCTTCGAAAGATTCTATCGCGGCCAAAACGCGAACCCCGAAAGTGTGGGTATAGGCCTCGCCCTAGCCAAGGCGATTATTCAAAAAGACGATGGGTCCATAACTGTAGATTCTTCGAAAAAGAAAGGCACGACCTTCACGATTAAATATTATAAGAGGTAACCCATGAAAAAGATACTAAAAAAATATCTACCCTCGATTATCATACTCGCTCTCATCGCGACCAACTTACTGAGTTTGTATTACTACAACCGCGAACGCGAGCGCATCAAAAATGCCTTCATGCCCACTTTTTCCGAAGATTACTTGACGAAACAGCTGACCCTCACGGACATAGCAAAAAGTTACGAAAAGAAAGGTATAACCCTCTTTCAAGTTGAAGCTCGAAGCGAAGAAGAACTGCAAAAGGAAGACTACCACTTTCGATACGACGTCCCACTCGTCCTCCAAAATCCCACTTATCCGAACGGATGCGAATCTGCCAGTGCGACCATGCTCTTAAATTATTTGGGCATAAATGTGACCCTCGAAAAATTCGTAGATACGTACCTCGTCCAGCGGCCAGTTTACGAACGAGATAGCAAACGATACGGGCCAAACCCAAGTGAAGCATTTGCGGGTGACCCGGCCGACGTGATGTACGGATGGGGAACTCTCGAACCGACGATGAAACGTGCCATCTCGGAAAGTCTCGACGACTTATCTGATGACCCGTACTATTCGGTCCTCGGAAACGAAGCCAAAATGAGCTTGGACGTTTTTGCTAGCACTTACCGTCGTCCCTTCATAATATGGACGACTACCGATTATACTCCCGTCAAAGAGGTTTACCAATGGTACAGTTACGACGGTAATCGAACCTACACCTATGCCAAAAACAGTCACACGGTCCTCGTCACGGGCATGGACGACAATTATTATTACCTAAACGACCCTTTAAAAGATGAATCGAACATAAAAGTCCCCAAAGAAAAGTTAGAAATTAGCTTCGACTCGGCCGGGCGCCAAGCTATCGCGATAGACTCGAGTCCAATCGAAAAGAGCCCGTAATGAAGAGATAGAACATAATTTCTATCTTTTTTGTTGACAAAATGTGCGAGCAGGTGTATTATTGTATTATTCAAGTAATACAACGAGGTGACAAAAATGGAATTCTCATTCGACAACGATCGACCAATCTACATGCAACTAATCAATCAGATGGAAAAACACATAATTGCCGGGACCATTCTTCCCGGCGACCGTCTTCCATCTGTCCGCGAGCTTGCGGCCATGTCGCAAGTGAATCCGAACACCGTGCAAAAAGCTCTCGGTGAACTCGAGAACTTAGGGCTCATCTACACCGAACGGACGAACGGCAAATTTGTGACCAAGGACGCCGACCTCATCAAAAAACGTGGCGAAATATACGCCCGCGACTGCGCCCTCGCATACTTGAATGAAATGAGCAAACTCGGATTTACCAGTGATGCCGCTATCGATTACTTGAATAAACTAGAAAAATGATACAAAAACCTCAACTTGCATCATTTAATAAGGAGAACAAAATGGAATACTTAGTCAAATGTACTAACCTTTGCAAGTCTTACGGCTCCAAAGAAGTACTCAAAGACCTCGATTTGAACATAAAAAGAGGCAAAATAATAGGCTTATTGGGCAAAAACGGAACGGGAAAAACGACACTCATAAAACTCATAAATGATCTTTTGACTCCGACTTCGGGAGAAATTCGCGTGGCCGGACACCCCGTCGGAGTCGAATCTAAAAAGATAATTTCGTATCTCCCCGAACGAACCTATCTCGATAAATCGATGAAAATAGAGGAAGTGTTGACCTTTTTCGAAGAATTTTACGACAACTTCAAAAAAGAAAAAGCCTTAGCCCTTCTAGAAGATTTGAAATTAACTCCAGACCAACGCATCTCGAAGATGAGCAAAGGGATGCAAGAAAAACTTCAACTCATTCTCGTCATGAGTAGAGAAGCCGACCTTTACATTCTCGACGAACCGTTAGGAGGAATCGACCCTGCGACGAGAGACTACATCCTAGATACCATCCTACAAAACTTCAAGGATGGTTCGAGTGTCCTCATCTCGACCCACCTCGTCGCCGACATAGAACGCATTTTAGACGAAGTCATCTTCTTAGATGAAGGTAAAGTAATCCTCGCTGGCGAGACGGACACCATTCGCGAAAAAGAAGGAACTTCGATAGACGAAATATTCAGGAGGAAATTCAAATGCTAAAAAAACTCTTAAAATACGATTTAAAATACTCGTACAAAGTCCTTGCCATCTTCTATGCCATCACTCTCGCCATGGCTGGTCTCACGAGGCTGCTTTTTACCGTCGACGGCGGAGCGATAATCACCTTTTTGGGATACATATCGAGTGGAGTGACCATCAGTTTACTTTTCTCGACTCTCATAAACACTCTCATGAGGACGTGGGCGAGATTTACGAACAACCTCTACAAAGACGAATCATATCTCACTCATACCTTGCCGATAACTAAAAATACTATCTATTTGTCGAAATTTATTTCTGCTTTAATCACCCTCGCGACCAGCGTCCTCGTGATACTCGCAGCACTCTTCATCGCTTACTACTCTAAGGAAAACATCCAGATTTTGAAGATGACTCTCGAAGGATTTGCGAGTGCTTACGACAGCACTGCTCTAAATATCCTCCTGACGACTGCCCTAGTGTTTTTCCTCGAAATGATGGCCCTCGTCATGGCCGGTTATACTGGATTGATTATAGGACATCGAAGTGAAAACGGCAAAATGATAAAATCCGTCCTCATAGCCGTCGCTTTCCTCGTAGGATGCAATCTTTTCATACTGGGAATAATAGCCTTGACCGGTTTCTTTACTGAAGAAATAATGGACCTTTTCACTTCGACTTTGGTCCCGAACGTATCCATCGTAAAGAAAGTTTTGATTGGCGCCATAGTCCTATACGTGGTAATAATCGTCTTCTATTATCTATTGGACATTCGTCTCTTCGAGAAGGGAGTAAACATCGACTAAGCTCGTCCGCCTGGGCGGCTTTTTCTTTCGTATGACAAAACCGATTTTTGCACCCCCCCCAAAGAAGTTGAACATAATTAATTTCTCCTTGTATTACCATATAAAATACAGTATAATATAGGCCTATAGGAAGGTAATAATTATGTACAAATTCGAATTTAAAGACTATACTAGACAAAAATACAAATATATAGGAGAATTCTATGAAGGACTTGCCGATGTAGTAAATAATGCCGGACTCACTGGTTATATCGACAAGACTGGAAGAGAAGTTATCCCTTGTCAATATAAAGAAGGATACAGTTTTAGCGACGGCTTAGCCCCAGTAAAAATTGACCAAAAATATGGATATATTGACAGGACGGGAACGCTCGTCATTCCAGCTACCTTCGACAATGCATTCAACTTCAGTGATGGATACGCAGTAGTCATGTTGAATGATAAAAAATACGTCTACATTGACAAAAGAGGAGCAATCATATCCAAAGAATATCTTTCCGCTGAACCTTTCGAAGATGGACTCGGAATAGTCCAAACAGAACGCGGAAAAGCGTATTTCGACGGTAATCGTGAGATATTTGTAGATGACAAAATTTTAGAACCATTTTCCGAAGGAATCGCCATCACATCGACGGATGAAACATATCGTCTCCGTAACAAAAATATGAACGTTCAGGGGGCCTTCGACGACCCTGACATATTCGCCATATATGACCGTTCTTGTGGCATGAATAGGGTGTTGCGTAACGGCAAAATAGGTTATTTTGATGAACACTTCAACCTCACTATTCCATGTATATACGCCTCTGGTTCCAATTTCTACGACGATGTCGCTATCGTTAGCCTAGATTCGAACATAACTGACATTATTTCTAAAGATGGTACAGTTCTCGCTTTTTTAAAGAACACTCAATATTGTCTCATTTCCGATTTCAGTGATGGGCTGTCCTGTGTCCAATCTTCTAAAACTGGCAAAATGGGCTTTATCGACAAAAATGGTCGAGAAGTCATCCCGTGCATCTACAAATTTGCCGATTCCTTTCAAGAAGGTCTTGCCAGTGTATTAGATGAAAATGACAACCGATTCTATATAGACACTGAAGGACGCGTGACCATTACTATACCAGAAGTGTATTGCTCGACAATCGAAATAAACGGAATAAAGTACAATTTAGAGGCAGAGACATCAGAAGAACTTCGAAAGAAAAAACTATCTCTTTTGGATGAGATTAAGAAAGACCTCACAGAAGCTATCGATTGTAGCATAGCTACAGCTAAACAACAGATAGAAGGCGAAAAAAGAATCGAATACAAACCGGTGAATCCCGCTGACAAATAAATGAACTTAAAGACGACGAGGTCGTCTTTTTCTATTGACAAGTATTATATGTTATATACCGTATATGTGAAAAGAGCCACTACATGAAAATGATAATGAATAACAGCAATCCGAAAGAACCTTACTGAAAGTAATGATAGAAAAAACGTCAATTTTAAAGCAATCTGTTTCATGTAATTTGTTTATAATTGATGACAAACTGCATGTAATTTGTTATAATCTAAAAAGGTAGGTGCACTATGAAAAAGATGTTAGTTATATTGCTTTTATGTCTACTTCTATTGGGATGTACTGTTCGAGATAAAGCGTACAATCCTATTTCCGAAGAAGAACTGATTCGCTATGTAAAAAACACTATATATGAGAAAACAGGCGACAAAGTAAATGCCGAAATTCTAGATAAGCGCGAATTAACCTTTTGTGGTCTGTGGATAGATTCTTGCTTTCTTAATGAAACCATCGAAGGAGCATATAATTACACGATTAAAGTAACGAATGTCGACGACCCCGATATAAGCGCAAACACCTCTTTTTCAGATTCATATTATTCCACAGACGAACGTATCATAAATAGAAAATACCATTACGATGAATATTTAATCGCGAGCAATAAGAATAAAGTCGTCAAAGAAATAGAAACCGCATTAGAAAACGAATCTTCGTTTCACATCTACGACGAAAAAGAGAATTTATATGTACTTATTCAATCCACAGATTATGAGTTACTTCATGAACTGTTTGTATCGCTAATTAATCTAAATATAAACAATAACCTCAACTATAAAATATACATCATCAAAGACAGTGCTTTCTACGAAAGTATCGATTTTGATGGCAGTTTTGAAGATATACCTTTAGGAAAATGGATAAAAAATTCTTACGGATATTCACGAAATATGATGGAAACTAATTCTATAGACGGTTATTCTTCTTTGGTTTTTATGTATGCAAATAACGCCTGTAATAATCAAAAGAATTGCTCAGTTTTATATGGAACAAAATGATTAGTATTTCTAAATAAAAACCCTTATTCTATTATATACGAATAGTAGAATAACTTCAAAGATGAAACAACTCGTCTTTTTCTTTTTCTCTTGACAAGTGTTACGTACTGTTATATACTGTATATATCGAAAGGAGCCATTGCATGAAGCTGATAATAAGTAATAGCAGCCCGACGCCCATATACGAACAGATTAAAAATGCTCTCATCGACCAAATCATGTCGGGCGAACTCGCAAGTGACGAACTGCTCCCGTCGATTAGAAATCTCGCCCAAGACATTCGCGTGAGTGTCCTGACCGTCAAAAAAGCCTATGACGAACTGGAAAGAGACGGCTACATCGTATCGATTCAAGGAAAAGGCACTTTTGTTGCTCCCAGAAACGACTCTCTAGTGAGAGAAAATGCTCAAAAAGACATCGAAAATCACTTGGAAACGGCGGTCGACTTGGCCCAAAAATATGCCATCGACAAAGAGACTTTAATCGAACTCATCGATTTATTTTACGAGGAGGAAAAACTATGAAAAACGTAATTGAAATCGCAAACTTGACCAAGAAGTACGACACTTTTACTCTCGGTCCTATCGACTTGTCCATTCCGTCTGGACAAATAATCGGGCTCATAGGCGAGAATGGAGCAGGGAAGACCACTCTCTTAAAGAGCCTTTTGGGCATAATCCAATCGACCACCGGCGAAATAACGGTGCTAGACAAGCCGGCCACCGAAAATGCGAACTCAAGTATAGGAGTAGTCCTCGACAACATGTTCTTCCCGGAAATCCTGACACCCAAAGACATAGACACCATCATGTCCGACATATACGACAACTGGGACAAAAAACTCTTCGACGAATACATGCAAAAATTCTCTCTGCCGACGAACAAACCTCTCAAAACTCTATCTAAAGGCATGCGCAAAAAAGTTGAAATAGCCACGGCCCTAGCTCACCATCCCAAACTTCTCATTCTCGACGAGCCGACCACGGGTCTCGACCCCGTCGTTCGAAGTGAAGTGCTCGACATTTTCCTCGATTTCATCCAAGATGAGACGCACACCATCCTCATGAGTACTCACATCACGAGCGACCTCGAACACATTGCCGACCGAATAATCTTCATCGATGCCGGCAAAATACTTATAGACGAGACCAAAGACGACCTAGTCGACGAATACGGAATTCTAAAATGTGACCTCGATTGTCTCGATAAGTTCGACGAAAACGAAATAGTAGCCTACAAGAAAAACCGCTACAGCTGTGACATACTCGTGAAAAACAAAACAGCAATTGCCAAAAAGTACAAAGATTACACCATCGATAAAATAACCTTGGAAGACTTGATGCTTCTCATGATAAAGGGGGAAAGAAAATGAAAGGTTTGATTACAAAAGATTTGCTTATACTCAAAAACAATGCGAAAAGCCTAGTGCTTCTCGTGCTCATTTACATCGTATGTAGTATCAATGCGGATGGTGTAGAATCCTTCATCATACCGTTCATGATGGCCATGCTTTGCGTCTCTACGTTCAATTATGACGAATACAACAAATGGGATGCCTTCGCGATAACCCTGCCTGGAACTCGCAAAAACGTCGTTCGAGCCAAGTATGTAGTCGGTCTACTACTCATGTTCGCCTCGCTCGTCGTAAGTTTGCTTCTATCGTTCATTTTGGGAACGATGAAGAGAAACTTGGATTTTTCCTCTACCTTGGAATACACTTTAAGCGGCCTTGCCGCGGGGATTCTCGTCATCTCGTTCATGTTTCCACTCATCCTAAAATTCGGTCTCGAAAAAGGTAGAATAGGCATTATGATCGCGTCTTTTGGCCTGTCCGCACTCATAGTCACTTTTGCATCCGTCGTTCGAGTTCCAACGGGCGTAATCTCCTTCCTAGAAACCAACTTGATTGCGATTTTGCCGATTATCACTTTGCTCATCTTGAGCATTTCATACGTTCTTTCCGTAAAAATATACGAGAAGAAGGAATTCTAAATTTTACACACAAGATGCCACATTTACACCATAATAGACAGCGTATTTGACGTTATTAAAACGTAAACCTTTTGGCGAGAAAAGATTGGTCGCAACCGAAAAGTTACCATTTTCAACCTTCAGTTGGTAGACCGCAACCTAGTTGATGTTATAAAATGGACTCGTGGTATAAAAAAATCAAACGATAGTCATTTTTGTAATCCATTTGTCACATAATAAGAATAATTGCCGATACGAAACTATAAAGACTTGCAACCAAAGCGCAGTGGAGATATAATTGTCTTAAAGAATAGACAAGTGACCAACAAACATCGCTATGACGACATACCACTGACTAAAGAAAGGTACTCACATCAAAAGGTGTAAACACATGAACAAAAAAAATACTCTCAACAATATCTTAAAATATTCTATCTTCATAATCTTAGTCGGAGTGACTATCTATTTCGTTTTCAAGCAAAATAACTTTAGAGATTTTGTGACCAATTTAAAAGGAGCCAACTTCTACTACTTGGGCGCAGGAATCCTCTGCATGTTCGTTTTCTTGGGCGCAGAAGCATCGAATATCAAACTTATTCTAAAAAACTTAGGACATAAAATATCCGCTTTACAATCTTTTCGATACTCGCTAGTCGGTTTCTTTTTCAGTTCCATCACACCATCTTCGACTGGAGGTCAACCTGCCCAAATCTACTTTATGAACAAAGACGGCATCCCCATAGCCCATTCGACTTTGGCTCTTCTCGTCGAACTGATGGGTTACCAATTCGCGACGGGTTTCTTGGCGCTACTCGGATTCTTCTTAAACTTTAAGACCATCGTTTTCACTCTCGGAAAAATCAAATTCTTAGTTTTCTTGGGAATGGCCATCAATCTCATAATACTATCGGCCCTAATCGTGATGATTTTCTCTAAAAACATCGCTATCAAGCTCATGAATGGACTTGCTAAAATTCTAGAATTTTTCCATTATGGTAAAGTAGAAGCCTTCAAAGAATCTTTTCTATCTCAAATCGACGAATACCACCGCTGTTCGATTTATCTCAAGGAAAACAAAAGCATTCTAGTTCGAGCCCTTCTTACGAATGTCATTCAGCTAACCACCTATCACGCCATTCCGTTCTTCGTCTATTTATCTTTTGGATTGAGCGGCACGAGTGCCTTCACTATCATCCTCATGGAGGCCGTCCTTTATGTAGCCGTCGCTTCTCTGCCGTTCCCAGGTTCAGTCGGAATTTCGGAAGGTACGTTCATGGTGATGTTCAAACTGTTCTTCCCGAAAGCTTTGCTCGGAAGTGCCATGATTATTTCGAGAGGTATAAGTTTCTACTTCTTCGTCCTCTTGAGTGCACTCGGAGTAATTTGGAGTTTCTTTAAAACTAAAAAACGGACCACACGGGTCAATTGAGTCTCAATCGAGGCTTTTTCTTATGTCCAAAAATATACGAACAATTGTCAAATAATGGAGGAAGTTTACCTTGGCAAAGAGGAAAGAGATAAGTATAATTTTAAGTGTAGGAGGTTATTATCTAAGGGCCCAATTAGCCCCTTTTTGCCATTTTTCGTTTTTTGCAGATTTTTGACCCCATTTTTGGTCTCTATCCCTTTTCACGACTGGCTTTCAGCAAAATTGGAATTTCTGCAAAAACAGAACGTGTGTTCTGAACTTTTGACATTTGCCCCGTTTTAAATGAGAAAATTTCAAATTTCCCGGTAAAATAT
>CAYYLF010000009.1:0-33180 GCA_964472425.1 uncultured Muribaculaceae bacterium
ACAGTCTTCTATAGTCCTATTGTAGCACCCCCCCCCCAAATTTTTGTCAAGAAAATTCTTGCCATTTATTTAAAAGTATATTATAATCATAAATAGGAAGAGACGTGCCTATCCGGCCGTTTGCTTTCCCTATTGAGCTTAGCAACAGACTAGATATCTCAGGAATCTAGTCGTTGCTTTTTTTCGTGTTGTGTGTTCGTCATCTGCATATTATCAGTGACAAAATCACCAATAATAGCATGAAGACGAGCGTTCTGTAGAAAGTCTCTTTCTTCATAAACAAACGTCTCCTTCCATCTATTTTCGAAGTCGGTTTTCCAACTCCCCCTGAGTCTGAGATAAAAGGAAAGGCAAAACGGCCAGATGGTTCGTCTCTTCGAGATAATATTAAAACACAGATAACAGGGTTTGTCAACACGGCTAAACCCCTGTAAATAAAAGAAAAAATAACAATTTTGACGATTCGTCAAAAACGCATTTTGGCATATTAAATATAATCGTCGTTTTAGCAATGACAATATGGTTTCTTGAGTTCGAACGTATCGCCTAATAACCAACTATTTAAAGAGATTTAAGTCAAATGGTATATTCTATTTTTTGGACCTCGCCAAATTGTCCGCCGAGTTCTCTTAGAGCATCCAATATCACGTCGTCATATCGGCTACTGAGTACATCTTTGATATATTCGGATGTAACAGCAAAAGTGACTACTCCGTTCTCGTATTCGGCGTACTTCATATCTTTAAACCATACGTCTATCGACACAGCCGAGATTTTACCTCGCAACTTCTCGACAAGTCTCGATACGACATCGGTCTTCCATTCGAAATCTGACTCTTCTTCCAAAACCGCCTCATCGTTTAACAATTCGTCTGTACTCTTTAGTCCGAAAACCATCGCCAACTCGTTCGCCTGAAGTAAATCTGGAATAGTCTGGTTGGTTTCCCAATTCGATATAGTTTGTCTGCTGACCCCCACCAACTCGGCCAACTTCTCCTGACTCAAATGAGCCTCTTTCCTGAGTTCGTAAATTCTATTTCCTATCATAATAGTCACCTCGATTAAATCTATTTTATACCATACTAGCCCAATTTACTAGCAAAAATCTTGGCATTTCGAATATCGATTCTGCCAAGATTTTTAACAATTACTTTTAAGCTCATATATGCAACCGCATACTCAAATCTTTCTTCAATCGAGAAAAATCGAAAATCAGCAAAATCAACAAATTGATCAACCCGAATATGGCGCTTATCACGGCCAAAGGCTCGAAGGTGACTATTCCTTTGTAGAACAAAATGAGAGGCAAAAACTCGAGTAATACGTGTAAATATATGTATATTCCGATATCCTCGATAGTCAAATGGGATAAAAATCTCAAGACGAGCAAGAATAGACCATAAGAAATGGCTAAACTCGGCAAAACGTAATTTATACTCCACCCTCGCCAACCGATTAAATTATCCCAAACGATTGTCATCATGATAATCAAAAAACACAAATAAAACATCATCGAAAGAATTCTCTTGTGTCCCTTCATGATGCCCAAAAATATTACGTACATCGACATGAGTCCGGCAATTACGAACACGCTCCACTTCGTATTCGGAGTCAACATATAATTCAAAAACAGTACGATAGCCGAGACCAACACGACATTGAAAAGCAACAACCTCTTCACGAACAGCCAAGTCGAAGTCGTCTTGATGGCGGGATACACTGGGTCCGCGGTCACGCATATCTTCGCATTGCAAAGAGGACACGAACTACCTCGCGAATCGACCTCGACTTTACATTTCTTACAAAACGCCATGCGATTACCTCCCTTTGTTGCTCACTACGCGCACGTCATCAACGCCGGCAGCTTCGAGAAACTTGACCATTTCTCTTTCTACTTCGTTGGACGAATAATGGGTCGTGAAACCCAAAACCATCTCGTCCTTATAACTCATCACGGTAAGATGCAATCCCGTCGAGCTCATATATCCCGAGAATCCCTCGATGTACTCTTCGTACTCGCTAGGCATGTGGATGACTCCCATGTTCGACAAAGTCATAGTCTCCTTATTTCGAGCTCCGACGATTAAAGATAAGATGAGATTCTTGAACATGTTAGGAATGATTCTTATCAACAAAAACTTCTCCAAAACCATGTACGAATCCAAAAACATCTGCAGATTCTCCTTCGAAAAATTCTTCTCGAACTTCCCCTTGAGAAGAGCTATAATGTCGTCCAAATCGTCTTGCTCGTCGTAAGTATATTGGATACAAATCGTATAGAAGAAATTTCGCGTCGTCTCGGATGGAAACACACCTCTCAAGTCGATGGGAACGGTTATTCCGATAGGACGTTTTAAATCCTTCACTCTCGCACATTTGATTATGCTCTTTACTAGCACTGCTGCCAAATACACGGTCACCGTAGCTCCGTGTTCGTGAGCCAGACTCTTCACCTTGTTCGCACTCACGTGTACTTCGATTACATCGGGAACGGTATCCTCCTTGCGAGGGAACTTGAACTTGTAGGCCGGTTTATTCTTGCTCACCCTGATTTT
Source organism: uncultured Muribaculaceae bacterium (assembly GCA_964472425.1). Taxonomy (GTDB): domain Bacteria; phylum Bacillota_I; class Bacilli_A; order RF39; family UBA660; genus RUG11867. The sequence goes on from CAYYLF010000009.1 coordinate 2,556, forward strand.
ATGGCTGGCCTTATCGAACTTCGAAAAACCGTCACTCGCCTTCGCGTACTCGCTCGCCGTGCTGAGACCGCCATGCATCTCCAATCCGTAAATTCGGTCGAGATAACAAGCGACTATGTACTTCAAAAACTCCATCGCACCCGTCCCATCCGCGAGTACGTGATAAACCTCCAAGTTTATTCGCCTTTTATAATACGTGAGTCTAAACAACAACTCCCCGTCCATCTTTGCACAAGGATAAGTGGACTCTTTTTGCACTTTAGGCGTGACATTCGACGTCTCCAAATAATGCCAAAATAGCCCCGACTTCATCGTACATTTATACATCGGAAACTCTTCTAAAGCCTCGCTCAAAGCTTCATCGAGAACCGCCGGGTTGACGTCACTCTTCAAAGAACACGTGAGTCTGAAGACGTTGGTGTTCAAACTATTGGTCATCGAAGGCATAATCTTAGCCGAGTTATCTAACTTGTACCAATGCTTCTCGCTCATCGCCCGTCCCGTCCTTTCACTTAGTATTATATTATATTTGTGTTCACCTATCAACCACTTATACCCAAAAGAAAAGAAGGCGTCTTCAAACTCGCCCTCAATCTAACTTACAATCTAAAGATACCTCTGTCTTATATCCATCGCCATCTTTGATTATCTTGACAAACGTATTGTTCAAATCGCAAGAATGCTCCTCAAAGAAACTGATATCCTTGTTTATACCTTGCAAATAATCGAGAGTTATGGTCAAGAAACCGTTCGTATCCAAGATAGTTGGCATCAATTTCTTAAATTCGTTCTCATAACAATCTACTGCGATGGTTTTCAGAGTTTCCGATAGATTGTCTTCCAACTTGTCTTCCTCAGTTTTAGGAGGGAAGATGGTAAATACGGCAACCGCCGTCGCGACCAAAACGAGGCACGCGACCACGGCTATTATTATCTTAGTCGATGTCTTCATCGTCGACCACTACTCGGCTAACAAAGTAGCATTCGTCGCATCTACCGTAAACACTTGCGTAAATCCTGGTTCCCAAGTGACCGCAATCTTTATGATTCGGCCGTTTTCCGTTACCTTAGGTGAAACGAACATGTACCCTTCGTCCCAAGTTGGAACGGCGTCTTCGACTTCCTCTAGCAAATTGCCTTCACTGTCGTACTTCGTGATAGCCACGTTCACTGAACTCGTATCGATATCGACATAACTGTCGTTAGGTATGATGACCATATTCACGCGATTTCCTCCCGAAAGAGTACCATCTGCTGGAGTATAAGGAATCTCTGCACCTTCGAGTATTATGACCGTATCTTTGATACTATCTTTGTCGACTTCGTACGAATCGTCACTGTCTATAGTGCCATCCGGACTATCGATAAACGTCGACGTACTCGTAAGTTTCACTTCGAAAGATTGTCTATTTCCTTCTTGCCAAACGATTTCTATCGTAGCATTTCTAGAATCTTTAGATAAGAGTACATCTATATCGCGAACCAAATCGCCATTACTTGTTCCCCAAGCAAACTCTCTACCTTCCGGAGTCCCGGCATCTTTGACTATTATCTTAGTTGCTTCTCTATCGGTCGGTACTCTGTCCGCCATGATGCCCACTTTGACCGCATTGCCGGTCAATCTCTCGTCGTCGGGATTCGCTTTGAATGGAACGACCCCGTCGAAAGTAATCGAATTGTCGTCACCTAATGAGGTAAGACTGTCTCTACTGACTATCTTTCCACCATTAGGATTTCCGAAAAAACTCGCATCACTCATGCTTCCCCTTGCAAAAGTTGCCGTAGGGATGTTGTTACTCAAAACTGTCAAATTCATGACCGTCGCAGGAACTTTCAAAGTGTTTCCTTCCAATCTGACTTTCGCGTTTTTGTTTGCTTTGTCAGTTCTGAAAGTCAAATTTGAAGTAGCCCCCGTATACGGTACATCCAACATCTTGTCCTGATTATTTATATAGTATATATCTAAGGACTCTATAGCTGTTGCATCTCCAATATATACTGGATTATTATCGATGTCGTATTCGAACCACATGTTGTCGGTATAATAATAGATTTTGAGATTACCTCCATCGTAGGCAGGATTGTTGACGTTAGCCTGTGCAAAATCCAATGCAGCTTGCGAAATTCTTAGACCCGATACGATGACGTCTTCTGCCGAAAACTTCGTATTACCGACGATTATAGTCCCGTCTGCAATTTTGTCGTAAGGAGAACTTGCCAATGCGGATTCTTTGACTGTCACTGCATAAACGTCGCTTACACCTACTAGAAGAATACTTAGCATTGCAACTAATACTACTGATGCATATTTTTTAATCAAATTTTTCATCATTTATTTCCTTCTTTCTAACTTCCACTGATCACTTCGATAGTACTTATGACCGCCGTTATATACTTCGTATGAAGTCCCGTACTCGGTACATCTTGTACATCGACTGTCCCATTCAGCAAAGTAATTCTTACTTTTCCTGCTACATATTGTCCCTTCGAATTCTTGACGTATACATCGACCTGCTTTAGATTTCCTACCTCGACCATTTCGTACGTGTAAGTCTCCGTTACAGGTGGAGTCGGTACATCTGGTTCAGGGTCTTTATTCCCTGGATCTGTAGGATTTGTCGGATTCGCTGGATCTGCCGGAGTCGACGGATTGTTCGGTTTCGTTGGATTGTTCGGATTCACAGGTGTCGTTGCCTTCGTAACGGTAACTGTCACTGTAGCCTTCACTCCGTCTACTTCCACCGTAATCGTCGCCGTTCCGACGCCGACCGCCCTTATAGTACCGTTGTTGTCGACAGTCGCCACGCGATTGTTCGAAGTTGTCCACTTCATAGTTCGGTTCGTAGCTTCCTTTGGTGCCAAAGCTACGGCTATTCTGCGCGTATTACCTACGCTCAAACTTACGTTCGTCGGTGCTACGGTCACCTTCTCGGCCGGAACGGACTTATTAGGATCCGTATTGTCCTCTTCCCACTTCGCTACCAAAGTCATATTGGAAGTAACCTTAGAACCGAAATCGAAATCTTCGCCCTTGTATTGCCAAGCAACGAACTTGTAACCTTCCCTCACGGGATCGGCAGGCTGATTGACCGTTCCATCCGCATTAGTTCTCACCGATGCGATACTGCTGCCACCGTTCGAATTGAACGAAACGACGAACGTACCTGCGACTGGACTGCCCTCAATCCAACGGGCTTCGATGACCATATCTTGCGTTATCTTCGTATCGAAATCGAAGATGCCGTCGTTATAATACCAGTTATCGAAAGTATAACCATCCCTTATCGGGTCTGCTGGTCTAGTCGCACGTTTAAATACTTTTACCTTTTCAGTCGCGACGAATGACCCGCCATTGGTATTGTACATCACGGTATATGACTTTATGTTGAAAAGCAATATGACGACCGCAATACAAGCGATGACGATTCCGGCGACTATGATAGTAATTTTTTTCTTACTCATATCTTACCTTTCTTTCTATCGTTTTTTCTGAATGTTGGCGAAAACTCGCCGTACTTGACACTAAATGTGTAGAAATTTACCCCAATCACTCTCCTTAGATATCCCCTCGAAGCTTATCCACGAGGATTAACTTCTTCACGCTTTCTCGTCCTCGACCTCCCTATTCACGCGACTTTACAGTCGACTTCGAGATAGGAAATAGAATTTCGAATTCCGCCGAGAAAACAGCAATATCCGTAAGAATTATTATAAAGACAATAGTCCAATATGTCAACAAAATTATGAGAGAATTTGTCAAGTTTTGACGTCCTCCTCTGTCAAATAATTGTACACGACGATTTATCGAATTTCCAGTGGAACTTTTTGCCAGAAAAGAAGCCCACTATACTATAAACTTATGCAAAATCCCAAAAGAAAACGAGCATCTTGCTCGTCTTTGTCTAATCTTCCTTCTTGGAAGTCGCCTTGGTTGGTTTAGGTAAAGCGTCTTTTCTGGACAAATTGAGTCTACCTCGATTGTCGTATCCCAAAGACTTGACCATGATTTCATCCCCGACCTTCACGACATCGTGCGGAGTTTTAACTCTCTCGTTCGCGAGCTGAGACACGTGAACTAAACCTTCGCATCCGGCCCAAAGTTCGACGAAACAGCCGAAGTCTTCGACTTTCGTGACTTTGCCCGTGTATATCTTGCCTTCTTCGACCTCTCTTACGACGTTTTCTATCATCGCAATCGTCGCATCTATGATGGCCTGGTCGGTATGGTAGACGACCACGTGTCCATCGTCGTCGATGTCGACCTTGACCGCATCTTTGTCGTTTACCGTCTTGACATTCGAAGCCTCCAAGATGATTTTCGTAATCATCTCTCCGCCGCGACCTATTACATCTTTAATCTTCTCCGGCTTGATATCTATACAAGAAATCTTAGGAGCATAAGGAGACAACTCCTTCCGAGGTTCCGAAATGACCGTGGCCATCAAATCCAAAATCTGCATTCTAGCCTCGTGAGCCTGGGACAAAGCCTCTTTCAAGATGGCCTCCGTGATACCTTTGATTTTGATGTCCATCTGCAAAGCCGTGATTCCATTTCTCGTGCCGGCGACCTTGAAATCCATGTCGCCCATGTGGTCTTCCAAACCTTGAATGTCCGTCAAAATTGCATGCTTCTTACCCTTAGTGATGAGTCCCATCGCAATTCCGGCGACTGGAGCCTTGATAGGTACACCTGCGGCCATGAGCGATAGACATCCGGCACAAATCGAAGCCTGACTAGAAGAGCCGTTCGACTCCAAAATCTCGCTTACGACGCGAACTGTATAAGGAAACTCCTCCTCGCTCGGCATCACCTGCAAAAGTGCCCTTTCTCCCAAAGCCCCGTGACCTATCTCGCGTCTGCCTGGTGCCCCGTAACGGCCCGTCTCGCCGACGCTGAAATTAGGGAAATTGTAATGTAACATGAACCTCTTCGTATCCTCGAGGCCGAGACCATCCAAAATCTGGTGCTCTCCTATCGCGCCCAAAGTAGTCGTCGACAAAGCCTGCGTCTGTCCACGTGTGAACAAAGCGCTGCCGTGCGTCCTCGGGAGCAAATCTATGGAGGCGCTGAGCGGCCTAATCTCGTCTAGTGCCCTTCCATCCGGACGGATGTGTTCTTCGACGATTAAATCGCGAACTAGCTCGGCCTCCAACTCGTCGACCAAAGTCCGAACATCTTTCAATATGTCGGCCAAGTTTTCGTTCTCCGCATACGCCTCACTGAAATGTCCGGTAGTCTGAACCTTCAAATTCTCGACCTCGGCATTCTTCGCACCCTTATCCTTCTTGGCGTTTCTCAATACTCCGAGCATCCCGTCGTGAGCATAACTCTTGACTATCTCCGACAACTCGGCATCTATCGCCTTCAAATCGACCGTGACCTTCGGCAAACCTACTTCCTCTACGATTTTCTCTTCGAATTCACACAACTCGCGAATAGCCTTCTGACCTTCGTCGATGGCCTTTATCATGTCTTTCTCCGAAACTTCGTGAGCTCCCGCTTCAATCATGCAAATGTCACTCTTGGTCCCGGCTAAACTCAACAACAATTCTGACTTCTCGGTCTCTTCGACCGTCGGATTGATGATGTATTCCTTACCTATCTTGCCGACTCTCACTCCCGCGATAGGCCCGTCGAAAGGAATATCGCTTATGCAAAGAGCCAAAGACGCACCCAACATGGCCGTCATCTCGGGACTGTTGTCCGGATCTACCGACAAGACCGTATTGATGACTTGTACCTCGTTTCTGAACCCATCCGCGAACATCGGTCTAATCGGCCGGTCGATGAGTCTCGAAGCTAGAGTGGCCTCCTCAGTAGGTCTTCCCTCTCTTTTGATGAAACCGCCCGGAATCTTTCCGACCGAATAAAGTTTCTCCTGATACAACACGGTGAGTGGGAAAAAGTCGGCCGTACTCACGTTCTCGGACATGACCGCACACGACAATACGACCGTATCCCCGTACCGCACTAAAACGGCCCCATTCGCTTGTTTAGCTAATTCTCCCGTCTCGACGACTAACTCTCTTCCTCTAAAATCTAATTTGAATTCTTTTTTCATACATACCTCTTTTTCTTTATTTAAAAAACTTACTAAACGGGCCAATCTCGTACATCGGCCTTACCTTTATCCTTTTCGATGCGGATATTTCGTTTCCATAACAAGCAACATAAAAATGGTTATAGAGACTACTCATTCGGCCCTCCGCCTCATATTGTCTATACAAATTCTCGAATATATCGAAATTTCGCGCGACCAAAATCTTCTCGATATCGTCTGGCAACTGTTTTCCGATTTCTTCTACGATGTCGACTCCATCCTTCAGATATCGCCTTCTCGTCCTCTCGAGATTGATGCCGTTCAAAAAGGCTCCCTCAATCGAATGGTTCATGCGATTAGAATCGGATTCTCTTCTGCCATCTAACCCAAAACGATATACTATCGCGCCCATTTTCAATTGGGCATAACGCCATCTAGTTGTCACCTTGAATTTGGTCGGGTCCGGATAAGACGAGTTGCTCTTTATTTTCTTTTCTATCTCTTCGAATAAAACCAAGCCTTTACCCTTGCATACTTCCTCGTACGTACGACATATTATCTCGAGTATCTCTTGCATCTCATGGGCATTTAAACTGCTAGGAAATATCAACCAATTCGATTGTCTATCGATATCTCCAGCATTGAAAAATAATTCGGCATCTACCTCTTGCATAAACTCACCTCACGATAGACAAAAAGACACTAAAAAATTTAGTGCCTATTTTCTGATATTCAATTTTTTGATAAGTTCACGATAACTTACGACGTCGGTCTCTTTCAAATAGTCGAGTAGACTACGTCTCTTACCGACCTTCATGAGTAGACCTCTCTTAGAATGGTAATCGTGCTTATGATTTTTCAAATGTTCTGTCAAATCGTTGATTTCATCTGTAAGAATGGCGATTTGTACTTCCGTTTTACCGGTGTCCTTCTCGCTCTTACCGAACTCTTTGACGCGTGCTAACTTTCTCTCTTTAGAAACTGCCATTAAAAATTCCTCCTTTATATTATATATTGTTGACCGATTTGAACTTCGTATGTAAGATGGAGTTCATACAAACGATGTAAAAATCTACTAGTAGTATACTAAATTGTAACCCATATTGCAAGTGCAAATTTTCGTGAGTTCCCTCCTACTCTTCTTTTAACAACCAATCTATGATATTGACGACCTTTATACCATTAAAATCGTTATTTATAGATTTATCCATAGTCAATATGATTTTCTCATAATTATCTTCGATACTTTCCAAACTTCTAAGTTCGCGAACTCTCACATCTTCGTTACCCAAAGACCTAGCAACTTGATAATATCTTATAGTATTCGGATTTTCTGCGACAAAATTGACTTCATACTCGTTAGTTTTTCCTATATTGACCTTATAGCCTCTTCTCAAGAGTTCCAAATAAACTACGTTTTCGATTAAATGCCCTTCATCTATATTTCTAAAACCTAAAATTATATTTCTTATACCGGTATCCGATATATAATATTTGCCCAAAGTCTTCAAAAGTGCCTTGCTTTTTATATCCGTCCTATCGGCCTTATACATTGTGAAAGACTTTTCGAGCATATTTAAATAATTATCGATCGTTTGATGATTAGACTTTTCTACTATTTTATTGCTATTTAAATAATCGCTTATTTTAGTAGACGATACTGGGCTTCCTATGTTGTTAGATAAATATTTTATAATATTTTCGAGAAGAGCGGTATCCTTTATATTATTTCTATCTATTATATCCTTTTTTACGATAGTATTATAAATATCGTTCAAGTAAGATAGAACTAGTTCGTCGTTATCTTTAATTAACGTTATGGCAGGAAGGCCACCATATTTTAGATATTCGTTGAACTTATTATCTAAGTCGCTCTCATCGTAATCGTTGAATACTAAGTACTCTTTGAATGACAATGGATACATCTTTATCTCTATATATCTACCCGACAATAATGTCGATAACTCGCTCGACAAAAGGTAAGCATTAGAACCAGTTATATAAATATCGATATCGAAATCTACTTTAGAAGAATTTATTGCTTTCTTCCAAGATTCGACATTTTGAACTTCATCGAGAAGCAAATACATTTTTCCTTTTTTGATTCTTTCCCGAACATATGCATATAAGTCCTTATAATTTTTTATATCGTCGAATTTGGCCGACTCAAAATTTATACTTATGACGTTTTCTTCCTCGATACCGTCGTTTAATAAGTATTCCTTAAACATCAATAAAAGTGTAGATTTACCACTCCTTCGAACACCGGTTATTACCTTTATAAATTCGGTATCTTTAGCGTCTATCATCTTTTTTAAATAATTATCTCTTATTATCATTCTTTTCGTCACCATTTACATGATATCACAATTCCGACATTCTGTAAGGTTTTGCAAATACGTTCGCAAAACTTTTTATTTTGACATTTTTTGCAAACGAGTCTACATTTTTCAATTTACCTAAAAACTACTTAAATTCTATTCTCTTGGTCGATTTTTGTTGTGTTGTTATGGCCTCTTGGACTCTACACAACTCGGCCTCGGAATAAATACCTTCTTTTATATAATCTTCGAGCCCTCTCGCGGCCAAAAACTCGTTCAAGCCGTATACCCATTCGTTTTTGTTAAACGGAACCGAAGGTGCGCCCAACCGACAATATATTGCCTCATCCTCATTTCCATTGAATATGACGTACGCACTCGAGTCGTATACATCTCTATATAAAGTGAGATAATCGCTCTTCTCTTTCATCATGATGCGATAATCGGCTCCTTCACCTTCGACTCCGAACATATCGACGACAATCACGTCGTTCTCTTCGACTCGATAAACGACGTCGGGGTTATACTCCTCGTGCAAACTTGCGATGTCCGAGAAAGTATAAGAGTCCTTTATCTTCTCGGTATCACCATGCATTGCGAGAAATTCGTCCAAATGGAAAATTCCAACCCCGTACGCATCGACTCCTTCGTTTGACATAAAGTAAGAATTCGCCGATATGTAATCTAAATCGCTCAGTGTCTTAGAGCAAGTCACGATGGCATTTTGATTTAAAATATCCTTGCAAGAAACTATATATTGGTAATCGGACTCTTTGGGAATCAAAAACAGATACCTCAATCCCTCCTCGACTCGTCCATGTTCCAATTCTAGCAAATCCAAGGAAGCGATGTCGACTACTATGACATCCTCGTACGTTTCATAAATTGGTCCCCACGAAAGACCTATATTCGGAAGTTTTTCTATCTCTTCCTCTAATGCCTCAGGACTTTCACTTTCCACGGGTTCATTCGATTCCCCATGTAACCTTCTATACTCCTCTAGTACTTCGGAATTGTCGAGTGAATACATTTCCACCTTAGAATACTCATCGCAATCGTATATTCCTACATAGTGGATACATCCGTCGAAGATATCATAAATGTAGCTACTTTCCAAATACATTGCCGGCTCCTCGATGCTTTTATTGCTCAATAGATGACCGATGAACACATCCTCTGTACCGTCCTTCTTAGAGCATTTGCACTCTGCAAAAATGCCATAATCCTCGAGTACTCCTTCATCGAACTCGCGTCTCGCTTCATCCGAGTCGCTCATCCAAAGTCCCAAATCCTCACTGCTCGGTATATCGTCGTGTACAAACTTCTCGAGACTTACAACCGCGTCGCACGGAACGACCTGTTCGTATCCGTATTCACCGATTAACTCGATTTCTTTGTGTCTATCGGTCGAAACCCCAACGAACTCTCTCGTCTTCACATCGTAGTATCGATGATACAATAATCCCTCTTCATTTACTTGAGACAATCTCTTAGTAAGATGTAAAGTTCCATTCCACTTGATTAGAAAATAATTATCCGTCTTGGCCACTTCATCGAGCCAAAAAACGTCGCCCGTACTGTACTCGCTCATCCCATCGAAAACATCGCGGTCGATTGGTTCACAAGCTGTCGAGGCTAGCAAAGACACGCTCGCCAAGACTCCGGACAATGCTCTCGTGGCCATCCTTTTTAAATTCAGAGGCTTCTCTAGTCTAGCCCTTATCAGCATTCTCTTTAAAGAGAATACACTCCTCTTCTTATCGTTTTTTCCCATCTAAAAAGTCCTCCCTTTTAAGTAAGACTATTATAAATCTATTTGCTTAAAAGTCAAGAACTTGCTAATTTGCCGCGACGATACTTTGAATTCTTTCGGAAGATAACCCTGTGCACCTCTCGACGATTTCCAAAGGAACACCTTCCTTTATCATCTTCACTATCATTTCGATTTGAGTTTTCTCTTGACCAATATCGATGCCCATGGCTAGCCCCTTCTCTTGGCCTTCCACGAACCCTTCCTCGCGACCTTCTTTTCGACCGACTTCTCGCCCCCGTTCCTTATAAGCGACGACCATATCGTCTTCTTGCACGTACGCGAATACGGCATTCCTTTCATCCTTCAATAAACTCAACCTATCTACCATTTCTGTCATAACTCTGTCTCCCTTCGTAAGCAATCTAGCTTCCTTTTCTTTCGCTATAAAAGCACCTAAGTAATTTCTCTCCGCTTCGTTCAAAAGTCTCACATCCAACTTCTCGAACTTCCGAACTATGTTCGGAAGATAAACATCTACATATACTATGTTCGTTCTCTCATCGTTCCCGTCTGTATCTTCGTATATGTAGAACGTATTTTCCTTCCCATTCACCGTATAATTGTTAAAACTCACGAGCACGACATTGTTGTACAATGTCTCCTTCTTTCCCTCATCGTGTTGGGCAAACAACCTGTGGGCAAATAGAGCATTTCTCTTCACTTTGGGTGTGTTATTCATCTCGAACACGAAATACGTATCCCCTATCTGAGCGAGAAAATCCGCCGTTCTCTGTTTACTTTTGAACTCGGGAAAATAAAGTTCGTTTCTTATTACCTTCAAATTCTCTTTCAAATACTCCAAATCGACCTCGAATAGAGAATTTATAAACCGACAAGCGAACTCCTCGTTTCCCGGGTCTGTAAACATCTTCTTGAACACCGTATCGTGCGCGAGCGGAGGTAAATCCGCATAATTATACTTGCCGTCCTTCGTGAGATTGGTCGGCAAGCATCCCTCATACGACACCTCACACTCATCCAAACTCGTCTTGAACCTTCCGTATTCCTTTTTCAACTTAAAATTCACCATAATCATCCTCTACTACCTCAATTATACAGAATCACTCCCTTTCTTGCCAAGATAAACATCCTCGATTATTTGACAAAAGTTCGTAAATTTTCTCGAGCGTTTTTGCCACTACCCATCTCTTCTTCCAAATCTTATATTTGTTATCCTCGAATGTTTTCTTTCTTACGACTTCCAAGTTGTCTACCACTAAGTAGTCGACGTGCTCTTCCTCACACCAACCCATCACTCCTTGGATGCTCCGCATCCCTTCGTCTCCAAAGGAGACTCTACTCTTATTCCCCTCTAAAAAAATGACCACATAGTCTCTATGTGTCTTCTCGAAAAAGTCTCTTCTTTTTTTATTCATATATACCTCTTTCGTCCTCGCGACATGTCGCGAGAACCAGCATATTTTACTTCTACCATGTCATGGTAAGGATAAACTTTATTCGGCCTCTTTCTCTAACTACACCTTAGTTATAGTCACCTCGAGTATGACCGAGTTCGGGCGGACCCCATTAGTGTTGTTCACGTTGTTGTTGTTCACATAGCCAGTGTTGTTCACATTGAACGCGTTGTTCGCATTCGCCGCATTCGGCGACTAGCCCATTTACTCATCAAATTTACCCCAAAAATACCTATCTACTAGTCTTCTCATCCTAGCTCTAGACCCGTACTTGAATCCCTCTAAATAAGTGCTTATACAAGAAAATGCTCGACTTGACGAAATTTTATCATTTCTATAGAGATACCCGACTTCTTTTATTTGCCTCTTGACTCTCTCCCTCGTATCCCTTACCACATTTATAATCGTCTTCCCGTTTATCACTCTGAACCTATATCCACAAAAATTGACTCCCTGTCTGATATTCGTAATGAAAGTCTTCTTCTCGTTTATCTCCAGTTTATAACGATTCTTCAATTCCGACTCGATTTCCTCTTTGATTTTCTTCAAGTACTCTCTATCTTCACTGAATATGAGAAAGTCGTCCATGTACCTCACATAGTACTTTAAATGATAAACGTGTACTATCTTGTGGTCTATCTCACTCAAGAAAAAAATGGATAAAAATTGGCTCGACATATTCCCGATTGGCAATCCTTTACCTCTCTCGTAAGAAGGTATATTCTCGACTTCCGACTGCCGTTTTTAACTCGAACGAGCTCTTCTTCCTTCAATCTTCGAATGGTCTCGTTTATATATGATTCATCCGTGCTACCTATCACGGATGAAATGACCGAATACTCTTCGTCAGTAAGTCTATCCTCGAGCATACCCTTCAACACTTCGTGGTCTATTCGATAAAAATACTTCGCTATATCCATCTTGAGAACATAGCACCTTCCCACTCTCTTAAAATGTTCTAAGTACTTCTTCACTAACCTGATGGCATAATCTCTTCCCATGCCCTTCCTCGTCGCGACATTCCTGCCATCTAAATACCTCTCTAACCTCGGCATTAGTACGAATCTCGTTAAAATAATGATTTACTACCTTGTCCCTCACGGACAAGGACATCACCACCCTATACTTGGGTCTTCGTATCAAAAAGATATTGTATCTCCCCTGAACATACTTATTACTCGCCAAACAATCACATATCTCGGTCAAATTCTCTACCTTGAACCTCTCGAACCGGTATATCTGTCTCTTATTCTTGGTATTCTTCTTTACCTCATCCTCGTATATCCTCTCGACATCCTCGTACTTCACTTCCACTTTTTATCCACCCGTATACCCTCTTCCTTACGACAGTCAAATACCTCGCCCCTCTTTGCATTCTCTTCAAAGATATAGAGTGCCTCTTATAACTCATCTCTAAATAAGTATCCAACATACTTATCTTGGCCAATATCTTTTTTTTGAATATCCAACCTGTCATCCATCACATTTCCCAAATATACGAGCTCCAAGAGCTCGTATCCATCACTTACCATTCTATCCTTGAGTACGTACTCTCGTCTCGGATAATTTTCTACGAGCTCCTCAATATACTCGATTAACTCCTTCACATAACTTGCTATCCTAAATTCATCCAGAATATGCCACATCCTCGATAAAATCTATTATGAGGTCCAACTGCTCCTCGTTCATCATCTTTACTTTGCGAAGTAAATCGACTTTCTCTTCGCTCATCTCGAGCATCCGTTTACCTTTCTCGGCAAACTCACCATACCGGTTCGGCGAGAATTTTCGTCGCTCGACTTCTTCACCATTCGCGAGGACGACATAGTTAACTCGACTATTCTCTAGCCCACTCGTCACCTTTCCGAGTACTTCTAAGGGAAATCCTGCTCGTCCCTTCACCACTTTATACCCGAACAAAGCGTGAAGCACATATGCATCACTCTCATATGCGACATAGAACTTCCCTTGTTTTTTCAAACTCACTCGTCCATTCATTCGATTTTATTCACCTCTTTTACTTCTTTTTTTGCCTGTGGAAAACATGGCCCCGTCCCTGTCGACCTCGCTCATCGCTCGTCACGACTGGGGACACCTGACGGGTTCCCTTTATCCATTTTTCAACCCAGCGCATACGGATTTCCCTGGCTTCCGTCCCCGCTCTTTATGGCGATTTCTGAGTCCAGAAAGACCGTCGGGCGGACCCCATTAGTGCCGAGCACGTGGTTGTTGCTGCTCACATAGCCAGTGCGGTCCACATTGCCCGCGTTGTTCGCATTCGCCGCAAACGGCGATAGAGTCCATTGCTTAGCATTGTTATACAACCATCCTGCACTTGGGGTTCCTCCACCAGAAGTTCTACAATTAAATCCATCTGTGTAACATGTATCATTTACTCCTTTTCCATATGTATATACATAATCACTTGGATACATTAAGCCTACATTTTGTATTATACTTGTCGTTCTCGTTTCTCCGCTACACTTTCCTTCTGTTACACAGGTCGTCGTTCCTCTCTCAAAGTTATAATAGTCTGGGCCTCCTAGATTTTCAACAGCGCTCGAACCTCCGAGGTACCATTTTACTTTTGCTACTTGCGAGCGTGCTGTAGAACTTAATCCTTTTATACTTGCCGTAGTCGTATAACTTCCTGTCTGATTATAATAATCTCCATTTAATAGTTTTTGTAATGATGCCGTCGACCATTCATTATTCCAATTTGAGTCCCAAGCTAAATCCCCCATAGATTCATTTCTTATTATTTTGATAAGTTGTTCTTTATTACCACTCTCAGTCTCGACTGTAAATACTCCTATTATCCTCCACGTCTCGTCGTTGAATGTTATATAGTTATTTGGTTCATTTCCTATATATCTGTAATCTCTTCTTTCTTTGGAAGTCCAATTCATTACTTGAGTTGCCGAATGTGTATATGTTGTTCCATTATACTCTGTTGTCGTAGTTAACTCGTCGTGGACAAATGTGAACATTTCTTGTTTGTTCCCTAAGTTGTAATCCGTTATACTTGAGTCGTTTGCTTTTGCTAAAATAATTTTTGCTGATTCTCCTACAATTAATTTTACCTCCCATTGGGCATACAATGTCTGATTATCACTCAAAGCTACTTTCGTAGTATCTTTGACTTCTGTTCCATTTTCTTGTGCAGTAAACCATCCTAAGAATTCGTATCCTTCGTATGTCGGAGTTGGTAATTCTCCATAGGTCGAGTCGTAGGTGACTGTCTTACTTGCTGTCGGTGTGGTCCCTCCGTTCGCATTGAAGGTTACACTAAAGGTCTTGGCCTCGTAGTTGGCTGTGACTGTCGAATCTTCATCTCCCATCGTGAACTCGTTTCCATTTATTGTTCCTGTATTTGCTGTCCAGTTCGTGAAGTTGTATCCCGTTTTTGTAGGTGGTGTCAAAGTAACAGTCGCTTCGTAGTACATCGTACTAGTCGTTTGCCCTGTATATGTCCCACCATTCGGTTCTATCGTCAAGGTATGTTGGTGTCTATCGTAGTTATAATCTACTTTGTTTAGTACTGGTGGATATACTGTTTCATGTTTTATCGTGATACTCTTTTGACTTGGACTATCGAATCCCGTATATGTCTTCACTTCCGGTATTACAGTCGAATTGTATTCGGATTCTCCTTCATCCGTATCTGCCTCGACTCTCGTATATCCTACTCCATTTACATTCATCTTGTTATGGTAGACTATGTATTTATAGTTGTTGATTACATACTTGGAAGTGACAACTATATCTTTAACATCTGTAACAGTCAAAGTATTGTTTTCTATAGTTCCTCCTGTACTTTCCCAGTTTGTGAAAGTATATCCTTCTTTCGAAGGTGTTCCTAAATCTATAGACTCGCCATATGCTACTTCTCTTTCTGTTCCGTCTATCGTGACTTTGTATCTGTTTGGAATCCAGCTCGCTTCTAGAGAGGCGTCGCTTATTCCCATTTTGAATAGGCCATCTTCCAAAGTCGAAGATACTCCAGTCAATGTCCACCCATCGAAAGTGTATCCTGTTCTCGTAGGATTGTTTATCGTCTTGGTCTCGTTGTTCTTTAGTAGGTATTCTTGAGCATTAGAATACGTATCCCATACTCCTCCGTTTGGATTGACTCTTAGAGTATAGTATCTGTACTGGAGTGGTTTACCTACGTCGAACATGGTATTCAAAACTGCTTCTAAGTCGGATGATTGGTCCACATCTGTACTGTTCAAAGTGATGTTCAAGTTGTAGTAGTAAGTCTCTCCGGCTGGGACACTTATCTCGCCGGCCATGGTCTGTCTAAGTGGATTACTAGAGACCGGCACATTCGAAGATGGAAGTAGTTCTTTATACTCTCCATTTTCTGTCTCAGAGTAAGTCATGTTGTAAGTGAGACTACCGTTCATGTAAGTGTTGATTAGATTCTTCCAATCGAGACTCAAGGAAGCCTCCGCGGTTCCCGTATTCTCTATTAAGAATTTCTTGGTCACGGTTTCTCCGAACTTCATGTTTGCATTTATACCATTGTCGTTGTCCGCGAACCTGAGAGCCAAAGTGGCTGTTCCCAAGTCGGCCCCGACCGGTTTATGTTCCCCGGCCGTGGTAAAATATGCATACGAAATACTCACCAAGGCTACGACTGCCGCGGCCACGGCAATTAGCAGAATTGCTCTTTTGTTTTCAAGTTTCAACTTCTTCATAAAACATCCCAACTTTCCTATTTTAAAGCATGTAAAAGACTGGCTTTCTGTCCACATATTTTTTCGATTTCCAAATCCAAAATGATTCGTTTTTTAAAGGATTTATTTCTTCGCCTATAGTCTCCTATATTGACATTATACCCCCCCCCCAATTGTGTTTGTCAAGCGAATGTTAGAATATTTTTGGTACACAAAAGTGAGGGGGTTTTTGAAAAAACTTTGAAAGAAAAAAACGTTACTTTATTTTGACGTTTTTTTCAGATAAAATATAGATTTTTAATTTACAATTTTAATGACATTCTCTTGACGTCTTCAATCATCTTGTTTTTGAAGGCGACGTATTCTTCTGTACCAGAGACGTGGTATTCTTGAGGCATCTCTTCGCGCGCGTTTCCGGATAGATTCTCTCCATTTCGCGGTTACAGTAGTCGCGTTTTTCGAAGATGTCGGGGTCGTCGTAAACGAGGCGACCGTTTACAAAGATTGGACGTTGGAGCTCGATCAATTCGAAGTTGGTGATTTTCTTTTTTTTGAGATAGTTAGTCGGACTCACTAAAATCATTTCGTCTTTAGTAAGAGGTTCGTTCTGTCTTTTCATCACGTCTGCAATGGCATATCCGGTCTCGGAGTCGTAGGCTCGGTAGAGTTTTTTGTAATCCGGATTGACTATCTTTATTTCGTCTTCACTCAGTTTGATTTTAGGTGTCCAGATTCCGTCGTGACCGATTGCGACTTCTTTGTAGACGCATCCCATGCGACCTTCCGGTTTAGAGATGTTATCTCCGACGCCGAGGCTGTCAAATTCTGCTCCCGAATCGATTAGACTTTTGATAGATTTGGCGTTTAGTCCATTACTCAAAACTATCTTGGCCTGAGGGAAACCGGCCGTTCTTAGCATACGTCTCGCTTCTTTAGAGAGGTACGTGAGGTCTCCAGAGTCGATTCGTATTCCGATGTTCGTAAGAGGCATGCCTTTTTCTTTCATGTATTCGAAGGTGGCAATCGCGTTTGGAATACCGCAGCGCAAGGTGTCGTAGGTATCTACTAGTAGAATACAGTTAGTCGGATAGATTTCGGCGAAAGTTTTGAAAGCTTCCAGTTCGGTGTCGAACGATTCGACCCAACTGTGAGCCATCGTACCTAGGGCTTTGATGTTTAACATGTCAGCGGCAAGGGTGTTGGAAGTTCCCACGCATCCGGCCATTATTCCATATATGGAAGCGTCGACGCCGGCTTCCGGCCCATCCGCACGGCGAGAACCGAATTCCATGACAGGGACGTTTTTCGGGGTGGCTTCGATTATTCTTCTAGCCCCGGTCGCGTGTTCCATCGCTCCATTTATGATAGATAAAAGGCAAGTTTCTAAGATTTGAGCTTCGATGATGGGAGCTCGGACGGTGACGAGGGGTTCGTTCGGGAAGACCGGTGTGCCGTCCGGAATGGCCGTGATGGTTCCCGTGAATTTGAAGTTTGCGAGGTAGTTTATGAATCTTTCGTCGTAGCCTTTTCTTCTAAAGTAGTCGAGTTCTTGCTCGGTAAATCTCAAGTTTTCTATAAACGGGATTATCTTGTCGAGGCCGGCCATGACGGTGTATCCTCCAGCATTCGGAACTTTTCTAAAGAAGATGTCGAAGACAGCCTCATTCGAGTTTTTGCCACTCAAATAGTAGCCGCATCCCATCGCGTATTCGTATTCATCGTTATAGAGAGAATAGTTTCTTCCTAGTCTTTGGTATCCATTATATATTTTCATCTTTCTTTCCTCCTTAGAGTCTGTGCAACCCCAGACTTTTTTCCCTTTCTATCAAGTGGTCATAGTTTTCGACTACTTCGACACCGGCTTGAGCCATGACTTTGCAAGCGATGTCCATCCATTCGTCACGGTCGTGACCCGGAGCATCGAAGGTATCTATCGAATCTTTGACGACGAACAGTTTGACGTCGCGGTTTATTTCGTTTAAGAATCTCGCGAACGAGCGGACGAAGTCCATGACACAGAGGTCGGCACATACGCCAGCAAAGACGACTTCTTTCAAGTTTACGAGTTGAATGATGAGATTCTGCAAGCTTCTATTGAACATTCCGTTTATAGAGTTTTTGTAGAATATCAACGTATCGTCTTTGTCTTTCTCACTTTGGAATTGTGGTATAAGTTCTGCTTCCTCGGTGCCAGCTAAGCAATGAATCATATACGACAGAAATTCGGTCGCGGACTTGTCGTGCCACTCGAGGATGAAGCTCACAAGTTCATCTTCACTTCTATACTTGTCGATGAGAGCTCGTTGGTTGGGCACGAGACGATTGTATTCGGGGTTGGCCATAGCTCCAAAGTTTACGAATCCATTGTTCATGTCGATTATGAACAGGGCCTTCTTGTAAGCGTTCAACAGTTTAATCTTTCCTTCTGTCGTGGCCATCTTGTAAAGCATGCTCCCTATCTCGTCTAGCGGAGGTTCTCCCAATATTTCTTTCGGTGTGAAGAGAATATTTTTCTCTTTTTTTGGTGCGCCACCTTCGAGTGATGATGGCATAATTAGTTTACTCATTTTCATTTCCTTCTTTCTCTTATTATCTTTTTGATAATAACTAATGTTATAAAATTTCAAGAGTTGTTCGCTCTTGTTATTAACAGTATATTAAAAAGAAAATGAAAAGTCAACTACTTTTTAACATAATATTAAAAAGATATGTATTTTGTTTTGTGTTAGCAGAAAAAAAAACTTAGAATCATCTATCCTAAGCTTTTATTTTAT
The DNA here is from genome assembly GCA_964472425.1 of uncultured Muribaculaceae bacterium. Lineage (GTDB taxonomy): Bacteria > Bacillota_I > Bacilli_A > RF39 > UBA660 > RUG11867. The sequence continues at coordinate 21,602 of CAYYLF010000009.1, forward strand.
TATCAAAAAAATGACTAACTTAAAAACACGTCCAAGGCGTGTTTAGTAATTCTATTTCCAGGCAGTCGCGACATCACAGTTGGATGAGTAAGGACTAGGGTTGGGCATCTGCATGGATGTGATGAACGGAATCTTGAAGGCACTTCCAAAAGAGATACAAGTACCTGGCTGAAGGCTCGACATCTTCTCTATGATATCCGCGGATATGTTCGGGAGCATCTTTTCGATGTAGTCGAGGTCGGCCGGATGGGTCATCTTGAAAATCAGGAAGTTCGAGACTTGGGCGATGACCGTATCCGAAATCTCGACCGGTCTTTGAGAGATGATGTCCAAAAGGCAGCCGTATTTACGTCCTTCTTTCGCGATTCGGTCGAAGATGTTGTACCCTATCAAGAAGAGGTCGTTATCTTTTTGAACGTAACGGTGAGCCTCCTCTAAAAAGAGATGGAACGGGATGGTCGCCCTATTCGGCCTACTCTTTGCAAAGTCGAAGAACATGCGAGCGAATATTTTGACGACGACTTTTGCCAAGTTGTCGTCGACACCTTCTAGGTTGACGTTTACTATTTGGCAACGGCTATTTTGTTTGACGACGAGCGAAGTGATGTATTGTTCGAGAGTGATGAAGTCCGGATATTTGAATATCTCTTTGTTGTTCGAATTGACTATGCTGTGAAGGCGGACGAGAAGCACGGTCGAAGCATCGCGCAAGGCGTCGTTTTCTTGGAATCCTTCACTTATGAGAGTGAAGTTCAAGGCGACTTCGAGATCTTCTATCGTGAAGTATTGGATGTCGTTTGGAAGACTCTCTTCTAAGGTGTCGTCGAGGAAACTCAAGATGTATTCGTTTATGAGGACGGATTCGGAGAATTGACCGTTCGAATCGATAGAAAAGCATTCGGAGAAGCTTCGGACGAATCCGATTCCTTGGACAGGTGTGTTGAAATTGAATTGTGGCGTATTTGTATCGTGAATGAGGCGGAATATTTCATTTTTCTTGCCGGCACTCGTCTTGTTCGAATATAGAATGGCGAGAATGGCCTTCGCGATAAGATGGTTTTTGACTTTGAGCGAGGCCTCGTCGTTTTTGGCAAATATTCTAACTAGCTTGAGGGTACGCTCGAGGATGGTCAATTGAGAGTGTTCGGTCGCGTTTAGAAGGAGAGCTAAGTCATCTAAGGTAAGCAAGTAGATAGGAAGGCGCAGGTCTTCGTCCGCGTCGCTCGTCTTGTTGGTCGTGATGAATTTGTAGTTGTAGTTCGAATTGATTTGGCTCATGTTCGAGAAAGCATTTTTGTATTCTCCGTACGCATCGAAGAAGATGAGGTTCGCATTGTAAACGGGCATTTCGGGGTTGGCGAATACGTTTTGGATGATGCGAGCCGTTCCGCAAGATTTACCAGAACCGGAAGAGCCTAGAATCGCAAAATGGTTCGAGAAGAGTTCGTTAATCTTTACGTATATCGGATAGTTGTTGTAAAGAGGGCTGTATCCTAAAAGAAAGTTGTCCGGAGCCTTCGTGCCGATTATAGTTTGGAGTTCTGGTTCACTTATCATGCGGATACGAGAGTCGAGACTAGGTTTACGAAGAATGCCGGTTCGAAAACCACCATCTAAAAACTCACCTAAGAATTTGATTTCTATGGTGTTCTCGTGAATGTTTTTTACTTCTCCTAGTATCCTTTGGTTGCCGTTTTCGAAGACGACGTGCATGTTCATGAGGTCGGGCAAGTTTTGTCCCGTCCTGTTGACTGCGACTGTCGCAATATTATCCGTAATTTTCAAAATGTTTAAAAACATACTAACCATCCCTATTCTTACTAAATTATAACATAGATGAAGGCAAAAAAAAAGTGCTATTTGCCGAACGGGCGAATTCAAATACGATAAAAGACATATGTGCCAAATTGGCTGTCATATGTCTTTATTTTTTAGGGGCCGATTCTCTCAAGAGTCGCTCGTGAATGCCTGGCTCGACTATGTTCAATGCGTTTATCGCATCTTCTAGACTGGCCTTGAAAAGACCTTTGTAGAAAAGATTTTCGGCTTTTTTGAGGCCTTGGTTGACGCGGGGATTTGTAGACCTATAGCGATTGCCATATACGATGGCGTGTTCGCTCATCGAAGCAGTTTTGATGGTCTCGTTCGTCGTCTTGTAGAGTTTCAAGGTGAGGTCTCGAGCCGTGTCTACTCTCGTGTTTAGGACTTCGATTTTGAGTGGTTTGTTTTCGAGTTCTTTTATCATTTCGTTAATTGCCTCGGTCGCTTCCGAGAGTTCCACATAGTAGTTTTTAGGAATCAAAGGCAATTTGTACGAAGTGATTTTCTCTTTCGAAGAAGCGAGCAAACCGCGAATTTCATCGAGTTGGTCGTAGGCACGATTTTCGTCTTCTTTGTAACCGTTTATCAGTCTCAAGATGGCGTCCAAGTTGTCTTCGATTTTGGTCAGTCGAACGTTTAGGGCTTGCATCTCTTTACCCAGTTTCGAGAAGGCGCATTTCTTTTTGGCAGCTTTCTCGACGAGGCCATCGTAGTCTTCCATGATGCCTTTCAAAGACACTTCGACGATGTTTAAGCCGCGAAGGTCTTCGTCTTCGATGCAATAATCTTCTTTGATTTTGGGAAGTTTGTCGACGAGATTTTTGGCAATCTTGGACAGTTTTTTCGTTTTGATAGCTATCTGATTACCTATCTCTTTGAAGGTCTTGTGGGCCAATTTTTCTTTGTCGAAGTCGTTGTAAATCGAGTCGAAGTACGTCGAAATCGTCTTGAGCTCGAGGGACGAGTCTTCGAGGTTTAAGACGTTTAGGCGGTCGAAGATGTCGGCAATCTTTTTCTCGGCTTCGTTTATGTTGTATTCGATGGCGAGGTAGTCGAGGTTGTAGCCTTCTTTCAACATCTTGCCATATATGCTTCCTATGTCGCTCATCTTTTTAGGAATGAGGCGCGCGCCCATTAGGATTATCTCCGGAGCTTCGTCGATGACGAGGTCGAGGTTGTTTATCGAGTCGTCTAGAGCTTTGATAATCTTGGCCACTTCACTGAAGGCGTTTTTCTCCATCGCGATTTCGAAGGCACTGAAGAGTTTGTCGATGGTCTCGAATTGGAGTTCTATCGGTTTTTTAATCAATATATACGATTCGGCATTTTCGTGGTAAGTGTTGATGATGTTGCGGTATTTGCCTTTCAGTTTGGTAATCGTTTCCCTATTTCTTTCTTCACTCAGAGTCAGGTTTTTGATTTCTTCCAATAGGTAGTTGGCTTTCGTTTTGACGTGATAAATCGACAGTTCGACTTTGGCTAAAGTCGGCTCGATTTCTTTGTATTTCTTGGTTTCGAAGAGGTCTTCGACCATGATGAGATTATCCGTGAGAGCCGGAATGTCGACGCTTTTTATCTCGTCGAAACGCCGTTTCCATTCGCGGAATTTGTTTTCGATGTCTTTCGAATTTATCATGCTTTCGACTTTGTTCAGTTCCGAAAGAATGTTCGCATTTATGATGAGGTTCTTCTCTCTTTCGAGGGTGTCTAGAATCTCACCGTATCTCTTTTTATTGTGTTTGGTCGCGATTATGAAAATGACCGTAAGAATGGCGAGTGCAAGGAGAACGTAGGTGATACACAATAGTTTGACAGTTGGGCTCATACTCATCACTCTTCCTTTACTATCTAAAATTATATCCTACTTTGTCGTTTTATGCAAGATTTGGATATTTATTTGTTAAAAATTTACAGGTGTGCTATAATACACGTCGACTAGTTAGGGGGCTCACATGGAGAATTCGCAGATTAGCAATTTAGAGTTGTTGGCCACGGGCATAAAATTTGTTTGTTTGAATGTGCCCTTCTTTTATGCGGCTTTTAATGCGAGAGCCCATTTTAAAATCGTCAATAAGTCGAGACACGTACCGGCAAAGTTCGAAATGGGCGAGCAAGAGGTGCCGGATGAATCTTTTAGAAAAGTTTCAAAGGTCGGTATTTCGAAGGAAGCGAGCATATGCATAAACGAATTTCTAAGTATTTTATCGAAGAGAAAGAACATCACACTAGACAATTTCTATAGAAATGTGCACCCTTACTTTATCCGGGAAGGACGATTCGGGAGAGAACGATTAGCCGAGTACGATATGTTCGAGCGAATTATTTATTATGCCGAAGAGATAAGGGAGTCGATTTTTCACGAGTTGTTGCACATGGCCAGTTCTTGGCGGAAGGGATATACGTATACGTGCGGTTTTCAACAAATCGGGTACGATGAGCAGGAAAACGAATTGACCGACATCGGAGCTGGCCTAAACGAAGGATATACCCAGTTGCTTACGGAGAGGTATTTTAGATATTTGGGTGACCGCGTGGGAGTCTACAAAGTACCAGTTCGATTGGCTTCTTATGTGGAAGTTCTCGTAGGGCGCGAACAAATGGAGAGTCTATTCTTTGAGGGCAATTTGGAGGGCTTGATAGAGGCACTAGAGAGGTATGCACCGCGAGAGGAAGTCGTAAGACTCTTAAAAAATATCGATTACGTCTACTCTTCCATCTACGAGACGAGATTGCCTTTTCCGAAGGTACTTTCCAGAAGATATTACGAACGAATATTAGTTTCGCTTTCCGGCATGCTCAAGCGTAAAATCGAGCTAGAAAGAGAGAACGATGAGTCTTTGAGAGATGAAAGAGCCCTATTCTATTCGTTGAGAAACTTCGAACACAAGAAAAAATTTATCCGTTATGCGGTGAGTAGAAAGTGCAACGACATGATAAAGAAAGACGAGAGCGAAGCGATGAATTATGGAAGGAGAAGATGGGCATGAAGACCGATAAAAGTGAGAATACTCTCGGAAACGAAGCCGCTTGGGGTCCATTTTGGGCAGTTTCTGTTTTCTTATCGGCGGGAAAACTATCGAGTTCTCGATTCGATGTAAAAAAGGAAGATGGTTTTTATGGACGAATCGAGAAATTGCCAGAAGCTCTTCGCGAACGAGAAAAAGCCGATTACCGTAAGGTTTCCAAAATTGGCGTCAAGAAGGAAGCGAGTATCTGTACGAACGAGTTCATAGACGTCATGCGCCACAATCCGCGAGCCGACATGGCCAATTTCTGCAAGTTGTGTTCTCCCAACAGTATCGATTATATGTTGCCATTCAAGAACGGTCAATCGACTTGGTATGGAGCTTATCTGTTTTGGAAGAACGAAATCTGGGTAGCCTACGACGAAGTACGAGAAAACATTTTTCACGAACTCATGCACAGACTTTCGACGCGCATTTTCGGTACGTACATATTTTCTGGATTTCGACAGATAAAAATGGAAATCCAAGACGACAAAATGAAAGTCGTATCCAGTATCGGCGAAGGTATAGGCGAAGCGTATAATCAGGTGCTCACGGAGAGATATTTTGCCGAGCACGGGTGTGCGATAAGTTACAGAATGATTACCGATTTGGCGTTTTTCGTCGAGTGTATAATCGGATACGAAAAGATGGAACAGTTCTATTTCGATTCGGATTTGAATTCACTCATCGAGGAGATTGCCAAGTATTCTAGTTGCGAAGAGGCGGTCACGTTCATAGAGATGTTCGACGACTTTTTTCGGGCGATTTATAAGAACTCGAGTCTTCTTTCGATGTTTAGAGCGAAAAAGCTTTATAGAAATCTTATTGGGGAGATTTTGAGGATGAACGTCCGCAAGATGGTGGGGATTTTGGAAGAAGTCGGAATAGAATCACTCGACGTGTTAAGCGAATGTCAAGATAGCATCGATGAGTTACTGAGGCTTCAGAAACAATTCAAGTTTAGGTATCGATTGAGCGAAAGCGACTGGAAGGACTTCGAGAGATATGCAGCCCGCGAGCTCGGAAAAATCGGATTGTCGTTCAGTTTGGATATGGACGAGTATAAAACTATGAAGAAGGTAAAGTTCAAATGAGACGATAGGTGGCGTATTTTTTGGCACGAAAGCGATTGACAAAGTTTCGACATATATGTATAATACTTATAGCATTTATGGCAGTTTCTGCCCTATTCTTCTCTATGTGTTTGTACTCGTTTTAAGTAACTTACTGCCAAGCGAACAATTTACAAACTCCCAGAGAAAGATGAGGCAGACTAACTTAAACATTTTTGCGAATATGAAAGGAAAGGAGAGATATTATGGCAAGATATACGGGACCTGCTTACAGGAAGTCTAGAAGACTCGGTTTCTCTACTTTGGAAACGGGAAAAGAATTAGCTCGTAGACCTTACGCTCCAGGACAACACGGAATGGACAGAAAGAAGAAGATGAGCGAATACGGAACTCAGATGCAAGAGAAGCAGAAGATGAGATTCATGTATGGACTCACCGAAAAACAGTTCAGAAGAACTTTCGACAAAGCTTCCAAGATGGATGGCATTGCCGGCGAGAACTTCTTCAAGTTGTTGGAGAGCAGACTAGATAACGTAGTCTACAGAATGGGTTTGGCGAACACTAGACGTGCGGCTAGACAGTTGGTCAATCATGGACACATTTTGGTAAACGGTTCCAAAGTGGACATTCCTTCTTACAGCGTAAAACCTGGAAGCACGATAAGTGTCAAGGAAAGTTCTTTGGAACATCCTGCTATCAAGGCTTCTTTGGAAGCGAACGTCACTCGCCCAGCTTTCGTCGATTTCGATGCGAAGAAGATGAGCGGAACTTACATCAGATATCCTGAGAGAAGCGAACTCACTGCCGAGATAGACGAGTCTATGATAGTCGAGTTCTACAACAGATAGTAGATAAAAATCGAAGAGTTTTCTTCGATTTTTTTGGTGGAGTTTTACGATATTTGGCAAATTAAAAAGATGAGCTCAGTCATCTAGTTTGATTTCTTCGATATCTTCTATCGTGTCCAATTGGGATTTGACTATGGTACGCATGCGTCGTTTGAAGACGACCATGTTTCTTCGTAGGGTTTCAGCTCTAGTTTCTATCTTTTCTGCTTCTAGAAGAGCATCGTTCACTATGCGCGATGCGTTCTTTTTCGCGTCGTCGATGATGGTTCTCGCTTCGTATTTGGCGAGTCGCGATATTTCTTCCGAAGAGTTATAGAGGTTACCTATACTCATCGTGTTCGATTTCTTTTTGAGTTCCTCTATCTCGGACTTAAGTCGGTCGATTTCGGCGTCTCTGCTCTTCAATTTGTCGATTATCGCACTGTATTCGCGCGTCATCTCATCGACAAATTTGTTCACTTCGTCGATGTTGTAACCCTTGAAAGAACTATTAAACCTTTCCATAGTTCATCACCCTTTGTCTTTGGTCAATTACCAGTCTATTTCGTCGTCGCCCTTTTTCGATTTATCGTCGTCGGCACTTATCTTGCCTTGAACTGTGACATTCTTAGGAGTGCAGAGGTAGATACCGGGACCAATCTGTTGAAGGTCTCCTCCTATCGCATAGAGAGTTCCAGTCAGGAAGTCGATTATCCTCTTCGCTTGGGCTTCGGTAACCCTTTTCAAGTTTACGACTACCGTGTTCTTGGTTTTCAAGTGGTCGGCAATCGTCTGGCTTTCCGAATATGCACGAGGTTCGACTAGTATCATCTGGTTGCTAGGTTCTTTGGTTTTCTCCTTATTTTCTTCGATGCTATAAAAATTTTCTTCTTCGACGTACGTCTCTTCACTGTCCGTATCTCCGAGCATCTTTTTTATCTTATCAAATGCCATAACTTATCACTCTTTCTAGTTCCTTTTTTATCGTCTATTTTATTTTAGCATACTTCTAATTTTTTTACTAGATATTTTTAGCCTGTTTTTTAAGTTCGACGATGGTAACTCCGTCGTTCGAGCCGTAGACGTAATACTTTTCGACATCGGGGTGCCTTTTTAGTATTTCGTGACATTCACTTCGGAGGACTCCGCCGTGTCGGCCGTGGATTATGATTATTTTATCTTTGCCCAATAAAAGATTCATCTTTATAAAATCTAAAACTAGGGCCCGAATGGTGTCCCTAGTCTCTCCGTGTAAATCTATGCACGGCAAGATGTTCATGAATGGGTCTATGAATCTTCTATCCATTTTTAATCTTTATTTTGGCACTTATGAGTCTAGCGGATGGTACTCTAAATGGGGAACAAGAGACGTAGTCGAGACCGATTTCGTTCGCGAACTCGATGGATTTTTCGTCTCCTCCGTGTTCTCCACATATACCCATTTCGATGTTGCGAACAGAGGTATCTTTGGCGAGACTCATGAGTGTCCCTACTCCTTTCGTGTCCAAGGTGCTAAACGGGTCGAAGGCCAGTATCTTTTTGTCGTAATAGTAATTCAAGAATTTGCCGGCGTCGTCTCTGGACATACCGAACGTGAGTTGGGTCAAGTCGTTCGTACCGAAGGAATAGAAGTCGGCAACCGCACTCAATTCTTGGCTCATGAGGGCCGCGCGCGGAGTTTCTATCATGGTTCCAACTTTGTAATCGACTTTCACTTTTTCTTTCATCATAAGTTTTCTTGCGGTCGAGTCGATTATGCTTTTGATGTAGGCAAATTCTTTGATGTCGACTGTGAGTGGAACCATCATTTCGGCGTTGGCTGCGATTCCTTCTCTCTTGAGTCGGATGAGAGCTTTTATAATTGCACGAGTTTGCATGATGCTTATCTCAGGGTATTTCACTCCGAGTCTGTCTCCGCGGAATCCCATCATAGGGTTCGTCTCTTTGAGTTCGTCGAGGCGTTCGTGAATTTTCTCGACTGGGATGCCGAGGGTAGTCGCGCAGGCTTCGATTTCTTTTTCTTCTTTCGGAAGAAATTCGTGAAGTGGTGGGTCGAGGTATCTAATTATCACCGGAAGGCTGCCCATCACTTTGAAGATAGCATAGAAGTCTTCTTCTTGGAAGGTCTCGAGTTTTTGAAGAGCAGTCGCTCGTTCTTCGAAGGTGTCCGCGAGTATCATGCTTCGCATTTGGAGTATGCGTTCTTCCGAGAAGAACATGTGTTCAGTACGAATGAGTCCTATACCATCGGCTCCGAAATCGAGAGCTTGACGAGCCGCCTCCGGGGTATCCGCATTGGCGCGCACTTTTATGCCTTCGTATTTGGCGACGAGTTTGAGGACGTCGTCGAGAAGTTCGACGTTGGCTCCGGTTTTGGCCATCGGAATTTTGCCGAGGTAGACGAACCCGGTCGAACCATCGATGGAGATGTAGTCGTTTTTGGTCAAGACTTTGCCATTTATGGTGAGGGTTTCTTTTTCGTAGTCTATCTCGAGTTCGTTAGCTCCACATACGGCACATTCTCCGAATCCGCGGGCTACGACGGCCGCGTGGCTCGTAAGGCCTCCGTTTTTGGTGAGAATTCCGTTCGCGTATACCATGCCGTCGATATCTTCGGCACTGGTCTCGTGACGAACGAGGATGGAATCTTGGTCATTAAGGGCCTTGGCTTCTTCGCTTTTGAAGACGATGTGTCCGACGGCCGCGCCCGGGCTGGCTGCCAATCCTTGAGTCAAGACTTCGGCATTCTTGAGGCTGTCCAAGTCGAAGGTCGGTTTGAGGAGAACTTCGAGGTCGGACGGTTTGATGCGAAGTAAGGCTTCGCGTTCGTCTATCTTACCTTCTTTTAGGAAGTCGAGGGCAAATCTGACGTTTGCTTCGGGAGTACGCTTACCAGTTCTCGTTTGTAGAATATAGAGTTTGCCATTTTCGATGGTGAATTCCATGTCTTGAACTTCTCTGTAATGGTTCTCGAGCGTTTTAGCAATTCTATAAAGTTCGACGTATACGTTTTCGAGAGTGCTTCTAAGTTCGGCAATGGGACTAGGAGTCCTGATACCAGAGACGATGTCTTCGCCTTGAGCATTCATCAAGAATTCGCCCGTAAGTTCGTCTTCGCCGTTCGATGGGTTGCGGCTAAATAGTACTCCCGTACCACTCATGTCGTTCATGTTTCCGTAGACCATCTCTTGGACGTTCACGGCCGTGCCGAGGTCGTCGGATATGCCTTCTAAGCGTCTATATTTGATGGCGCGGTCGTTGTTCCAAGAGGCGAATACGGCCGAAATGGTGTTTATGAGTTGAACTTTGGGGTCTTGTGGGAAGTGAGAACCACCGTGTTCGAGGTAGTTGTCTTTGTATTTGATGACTATTCCACGAAAGTCTTCGCTCGTGAGGTCGAGGTCGGACGCGTATCCTTTGGTCTTCTTGTATTCTTCCAGGTAGCCAGCGAAAAGTTCGGTCGGATAGTTCATGACTACTTCGGAGTAGAACTCGATAAAGCGCCGGTAGGAGTCGTAGGCCATACGAGGGTTCGATTTGGCCATGGCTTCGGCTATCTCGTCGTTTATTCCGAGGTTCATAATCGAGTCCATCATGCCGGGCATGCTTATAGGTGCGCCACTTCGGACGGATACGAGAAGAGGTTTCGTCGGGTCGCCAAAACTCTTGCCCGTCGATTCTTCGAGAACTTTCAGTTTGGTCAAGATTTGGAATTCTATTTCGGAAGAAATCTTGCGGTCGTTTTTGTAGTACTCGTGACAGGCGTCGGTCGTGACTGTGAAGCCGTCCGGGATAGGCATTCCCAAGTTTTTCATTTCGGCGAGGTTGGCACCTTTTCCACCTAGTAATTTTCTTTTATCTTTGTTTCCTTCTTTAAATGAATAAACGTATTGCATAAATACACTCTCCCTCATTATTCTCTTAAATTTTAGCATAAGTCTAGCGTTTGTTGTAGTCCTAATTGGCGAGTTTTACTTTTTTTGACAGAGAAAAAACATCCTTTCATAGCCTTCTTTGCTAAGTTTAAGTTTTCGAAAGTAGTGAAAAAGAAAAAAGACCGAGGCCGTTTTAAACTGTCACAATATTGGATTCTGTCAAAGATGAATTATCTAGAATCCATTGTTTGATGGTCGCATCATTTATTGTGATTTGGACTGTTGATGAAATACTGTTAAATACGTTGTCACTCTCAGTTATCGATGATGTGTTGAAGTTAGATAGATTTAGTGTTTGAAGACTTGTACAATTGTAGAACATACCTTGGGAATCATATTGGCTACCTCCTACTGTAGTCACTTTACTGGTATCGAATGAACTCAAATCTAACGATGTAAGACTGCTGCAACCAGAGAACATACTGCTCATATTAGTTACATTGCTCGTATTAAAGTTACTTACATCTAACGAAGTAAGGCTGCTACAACCGGCGAACATTCTATACATACTAGTCACCTTGCTCGTATCGAAGTTACTTACATCTAACGAAGTAAGAATGTTACAATAAGAGAACATACTACTCATATCAGTCACTTTGTTCGTGACGAAATTGTCACTAAATATTATTGATGTTAAATTACCGCAACTGTTGAACATATAAGCCATACTAGTGACATTGCTCGTGTTAAAACTACTTAAATCTATATTCTTTAATTTTGTACATCCACTAAACATATCAGCCATAGTAGTCAATTTGAGAGTCGTAGATTTATTAGGGAATTTTATAATTTGTAGTTTGCTTTCTTTAAAACTATCATTCCACCACATACTAAACATCATAGAAGTATCTACTACATTGCTTAAATCGAAATTCGTCATATCTATAACTTCTAAAGAAGTGCATTGATTAAACA
>CAYYLF010000010.1:0-29548 GCA_964472425.1 uncultured Muribaculaceae bacterium
GGTGACTTCTCAAAGTAAATGCCCGCGTCTATCCTCGTATTTAACTGTCCCAAATTAAAAACCCGTCTAAATAGTCAACTGGCGATTATCACTTATGAACAAGAAAAAATGAAAGGTCTCAAGTTAAATGCCCACCTTAAAGTGATTAAAAATACACGTGAAGTTATTCCAATTTCCTCTTGACTTGAGCCTCTTTAAATCGATGATTATTCGGCATTGCATCCGAACTCAAGAAACCTTATAGATACCTTAAGATAAGGGGACTAGGCTGTTTTTCTTTGAAAACATTAATCCCTCTACATATGCTCAAAAGTTTCTTCTCGCCGAATGCAAACAAGCCTATCATCGATTTACTCAAGTCAAGAGTTTTCTCGGCATAAACTTTACGTGAGATACTACAGGTTATCTACCGTTGGGCAATACATTGTCTCAAACTAAATGCCCATGGTTTGTCTCAATCTAAATGCCCGTCAAATCAAAAACGGGCATTTAGTTTGAGAATTCAGATTTGAGGTAAAATATCCGTTTTCACTTGCTATTTTGGCCTTTTTATAGTATTCTTTATTGATGGAAAGAAGTGACAAGTTTATGGATAAAATTATAAATATAGCCGTCGTGGCACACGTCGATGCTGGCAAGAGTACATTAGTCGATGCTTTACTCAACCAAAACGGCGTTTTTAGAGCGAACGAAGAAGTCAAAGATTGCGTGATGGATTCTAACGATCTCGAAAGGGAACGTGGAATTACCATTTATTCGAAGAATTGTTCTATAAAATATAAGGATTATAAAATCAATATAGTCGATACTCCGGGACATGCCGATTTTTCTTCGGAAGTCGAGCGCGTCATAAGGACAGTCGATACGGTCATTTTGATTGTAGATGCTGCAGAGGGACCAATGCCTCAGACCAGATTCGTATTGAAAAAAGCTTTGGAGCAGAATTTGAGACCAATTCTCTTCATCAACAAAATCGATAAGAAGGATGCTCGCCCGGAGGCAGTCGTCGACATGACGTTCGATTTGTTCTGCGAATTGAACGCATCCGATGAACAGTTGGAGTTCCCTATCGTGTACGGAACGGCCCGAGATGGAATTGCGAAGTTATCTTTAGAAGAAGAGTCCGATTCCATCGCGCCTCTTTTGGAAACAGTTTTGAAGCAGTGTGAGCCGTATGCCGGTTCGGAGAACGATTCACTTCAACTACAAATATCGAACCTCGATTATGACGATTACATAGGAAGATTAGGAGTAGGACGAATCACCAAAGGTAAAGTCAAGAGTGGTGAAACTGTCACGCTCGTCAAAAACGATGGAGAAGTTACGAACTTTCGCATTTCTAAGTTGTTCGTAGAGGAAGGTATCAAACGAGTCGAAAAGAAGGAAGCGTACTATGGGGATATAGTTACCATAGCGGGATGTGCACATATTTCTATCGGTGACACAGTATGCGAAAACGGTTCGGTCGAGCCATTGCCTCCAATAGAAATCGAAAAGCCTACTTTGAGTATGAACTTTCTCGTCAATTCGGGACCTTTTGCCGGCAACAGCGGTAAATTTTTGACGACTCGACACATTCGAGAAAGATTGGAAAGAGAACTCGAGACGAATGTCGGACTCGAAGTCGAGGAATTATCCGGGTCCGATGGTTTTAAAGTAAGTGGTCGAGGTGAACTTCATCTATCTATCTTGCTCGAAAACATGCGTCGCGAAGGATACGAGCTTTGTGTCAGCAAACCTCAGGTCCTTTTCGAAGAGAGAGATGGAAAGAAGTATGAACCTTTCGAAACGGTCATAGTCAACTGTCCGAACGATTACGCGAGTACGGTTATTTCAGACCTTCAGGAAAGAAAGGGATTGTTGCTTTTGATGAACAGCGATTCAGAAAATTTCACACATATGGAATTTTCTGCACCTACACGAGGGTTGATAGGGTATAGAAGTGCTTTTATTACAAATACTAAGGGTGAAGGTACTATGATACGCAGTTTCGACGAGTATAAGCCCTATGCTGGCGCTATGACTACGCGCAAGAACGGAGTTTTAGTCAGCATGGAGACTGGAAAAACGCTCGGTTACTCCTTGTTTAATTTACAAGAACGTGGTACACTTATAGTAGGGCCGCAGACGGATGTATACGTCGGAATGATTATCGGCATCAACAACCGAGACGACGATTTGAACGTCAATCCTTGCAAGAACAAGGAAATGTCCAACACGAGAAGTAAGTCTGCTGACGATGCTATTGCACTCGTCACACCTCGTACGTTCAGTTTGGAGGAAGCACTCGAGTTCATCGAGGACGACGAATATGTCGAAGTTACTCCGGATGCTATTCGTATGAGAAAGGCGGTTCTCGACCCAAAAGACAGATATAGAAAAGCGAGATAAAGTCGCTTATATGGAGGAATTGACATATGGAAGAAAAAGTGAGACCTGGAACACAGAGAAGGCTCGATATGCAGAGGTTTATCGCAGATAACATCAGAGCAGAAGATTATTATGAGATAGAGACTTATTTGGAAAAGATGGCCGAAGTGAGAGGAACGAGCGTCGTACCGACTTTGGAACAATTATTGGATGAGAATATGTCTCCGGATGTACTTTTCTTATCGTACGCCTACGATAAGTTGCAAGAGTTGTTGAAGCAAAAGAGTCAAGAGTCATCTGAAGATTTACTTACACCAGAGCAAGAACGTAAGGTGGCTTCAGATAGTCTACGCGATTACTGCAATACTGGTTCGAATACCGATGGTTGGACTAGAATATTCGACATAGCTGAAATGAGCGGTTTATCACAAGATGTGATAGCAAACATAATAAGCAACGATGCGAGTGTGCCCATAGAAGATGTGAGGACGGCGTACGAGGCTCTAGAACAATATAAAAAAGCTCAGATTCAAACAGCCGAAGTAAAAATACATAAATAAAAGATAGGACGGTTGTATCCTATTTTTTTGTGCCTTGGTGGATGGCGTGTTCTTTGAAGTATTTTGTAATGGCGTTCAAATTCGTAAATTTGCCCAATAGCCATGTAGGCGCAAGCAATTTTCGATTATCTGGTCCACTAATGAGACGATGAACAACTATTTTTTCGTCGAGAACTTCGATTTGCTCGGCTAAGATGCGAATGTATTCGTCTCTAGTGAGAAGTGGGAAAGGGTTTGCTTCGTACATCTCGGCTAGGGTTGTGCCTTTTTCGATGAAAAGCATGTGAAATTTTATACCTTGAACGTCGAGTCTGTTTATATAGCGAATAGTTTCTATCATCATTTCTGGTGTTTCCCAGGGAAAGCCATCGATTATATGAACTACGACGTTTATTTTGCGGCGACGAAGGTTTCGCACACATTCGGTGAATTCATCTACTGTGTGACCTCTATTAATCATCCTTAAAGTTTCGTCGTGCGCGGATTGGAGGCCGAGTTCTATAGTCAAGTAAGTTCTCTCGTTCAAATCGCTCAAGTATTCGTAAATTTCAGGCGTAATTGCATCGCATCTCGTCGCGATGGAGAGACCTACTACGCCCCCTAGTATTAAAAGGGGCTCGTAAATCGATTTGAGCGTTTCGAGGGAAGCATAAGTGTTGGTATTTGCTTCCAGAAATGGAATGTATCCTGCCGATGGCCACTTGGCGTGAAGTCTTTTTTTGACCTCTTCGAATTGTTCTTTCAGGCTCTTTTTCCTATCTCCGATGGCTACACTTCCATTACAAAAGGTACATCCATTTACTCCTTTCGTACCATCCTTGTTGGGACAAGAGAAGCCTGCGTCGAGGCTCACTTTGAAAATCTTTTTGCCAAATTTTTCCCTATAAAAATCGTTCAGACTCTTGTAACTTTCGTTCATCATACATCACAAAATATATTCTATCATATAATTAATCGATAATCGAAAAAAAGATTTACAAGAGGCAAAAATCTTATTATAATATTTTTGAAAGAAGGAGAAGTTTTTATGAATAGCAGTATGAACAATAGTGAAATTTTTGAGAAAAAGATGAAGGGCTCCAAAACGAAGCTCATCGTCGCATTAGTGTTAATTGCTATGGCCATCATAAACGAATTTTCCTCTTACGTGGTCATGAAGAAGGAAATGGACAATCCTGTCGCGTACGAGGATGTCGAGAAGGTCGGACAGTACACATGTATAGATGCAGAGTATATTACTTATGATTTCGCTAATTACTCTAGCTCGGAGTCTAGTTCGGCTAGTATGTCATATTATTTTATCGAAGATGAGGAAAATACTTATATTGCTAGTATGAGCAATAGTACATATAAAAAGTTTGATGATATCATCGAATATTATGAAAATTGGGACGAAGAGGCTGAAAAGCCTGATTCTGTGCGGGTATGTGGCTTGACTGAAACTATTCCATCTACATTGAGAACATATGCGGTCAAGGCCTTAAATGAGAATTTTGAAGAGGGTAACATTACTAATGCAATGTTTGATGAATATTTCAAGTATTATATAAACACCGAAAGAGGGCCACAGGAAGATTTTCAGATTCAATCTATGGTCGCCGGAGTATTCGGATTCGTCGGACTCATCTTCGCGATTCTCTATTTAAACGACAAGAGAAAGACGAAGAAGACTCTCTCTAAGTATGCTAACGAGTTAGATAAAATCAAAATGGAAATTGCCGCGCCAGATACGATTTATAATCCTAAGACTAAGATGTTCTTGACTAGTGAGCGCATCGTAAACGTCGCGTCTGGTATGGAAATATACGATTTCAAAGATATCATTTGGTTGTATCCGCACGAATTGAGACAAAATGGTTATACAACTCAAAGGTCCATTTATGTCGTCACCAAAGATACTAAGCCACACATGATTGCCAACATAAGCACGAGCAAGAAAAACAATATCGCCTTCGACGAATTGTACGAGTCTTTGCTAATAAGAATTCCCGACGCAATGCACGGATACACACAAGAGAACAGAGACAAAGTACGCGAAATGTCTAAGAAAAAATAGGCTTGTAAAATTTATGTAAAAAGTTGTCCGATTTATTGAAATAAAAGCAGTATTCTTGTATGATTAAGATACTGGAGAGTGATTAAACATGATTTATCCTTCAATAGATAAACTTTTGAACGTAGTTCATTCGAAGTACGAGTTAGTCCACGTCATCTCGCAACGTAGCAAACAGATGCATCAGTATAAAAATTATCAGATGAATGAAAAGGATTATAAGAGTTCTAAAAATATCGGTCGGGCAATGGAAGAGCTCGAAAAAGGGTTGATTAAGGTAACTAACAACAACAATTGACCAAAAAATTTACAAAAAAAACTTGATTATCTCTACTCTATATGGTAGAATAATCGTGTTCCTGGGGGATTGGCTCAGTTGGCTAGAGCACCTGCCCTGCAAGCAGGGGGTCGCGGGTTCGAATCCCGCATCCTCCACCAGAATGAAATTAACTCCGTAAATACGGAGTTTTTATTAGAAGAGGTACTACATGAAGAAGTTTATGACGATTTTACTGAGTCTAGCTGTACTGTTTCCGAGCATAGTTATGGCGGCGGGAGCGAGCGAAGTCGATGCCAATGAGACGCAGGTCAAAGATTTGAAGGAAACAGTCGAGGCTACAGGTCTCACTTTTAAAGCGATCGATTACAAGGAGAGCTCCGACCAAGTGGTCGTATATCTTTTTAGAATGACCACTTGTGACCATTGTCACGAGGCTGTTTCGTTTTTTAACGACATCGCCGAGGAGTATGGAGAGAAGTTTAAAATGCGCTCTTTCGAGATTTCTGATGTTCCGGCGAATAATCAACTTTACAAAAGAGTCACGGATTACTTGGAACTCAAAGCGGGCGTCCCACTTATCATAATAGGTGAGAGCTATTTTAGGGGTTTCAATTCGGATAATGAGGAGCAGATAAAAAAGGCCATAGATAAGAATTACAGTTTAAGTGAGAAATACGATATTTTCGAGGAGATGGAGAAGAACGACAATAAGAAGGGAAATACGGCAGCCGTCATAATGTTCGCTTTTCTAGGAGTAGTCGTAATCGTTTTGTTGGTCTTTTTCCTCAAGAAGTAAATTCCACGAAAGTGGAATTTTTTCGATTTTATATAGGGCCTATGTTCTATATAGATTTGGTGAATGAATGGAGTTGGGATCTATTCTATTATTTGATATAATTTGAATGAGATGATACATTATGAGAATAATAACTTGGAATATAAACGGCTATAGAAGTGCCGAGAAAAATGGATATTTTACTAGTTTGATTAATACTTATAAGCCCGACGTTCTTTGTATTCAGGAATTGAAAATGAACGAAGCAATTCTTGCACCAGATGGGTATTATGCATTCTACAATTTTGCTTCGAAGAAAGGGTACAGTGGCACGGTCATTTTTACTAGGAAGGACCCCAGTCGAGTTCGAACTGTGCTCGGCTTGAACCGATTCGATGAAGAAGGCCGATTCGTGTTGTTAGAGTATGATAATTATGTCATAGTAGATATATACATTCCTCATGGTGGGAGAGCAAAAGAACAGCATCCGTATAAGTTCGAAGTTTTAGATATTTTCTTGCATTTTCTAAAAGGTGTTTCTAAACCTGTTTTTGTCGGTACTGACATGAACATTGCTCATACTGAGTTGGATGTCAAAAATTATAGAACTAATTACAACAACAATATGTTTTCGCCGAAAGAGAGAGGTTACATCGATGCTCTTCTGAAGTTGGGACTTGTGGATAGCTTTAGAGTTCTCCACAAGGAAGGCGATGTCTATTCGATGTGGCCGAATGGGTTCGATGCGAGGGCGCGAAATATGGGGTGGAGGATAGATTACATTTTCGTAACTGATAGTTTGGCTACGAGAATACTGCGAGCTGAGTATCTCAAAGACCACTTTGGGTCGGACCATTGTCCCTATTTAATCGATATCGAGCTTTGATAATCTAAAAATTTCTTTCGACATTTCAGTGACATACACTTCTAGATATGGTATACTTGAGATACTAGAAGGTGGAGAGTAATATGATTGAGGCAAAGAATTATAAGAAAAATGCGCGTTATTCGGATTTGTCTGAAAGATTGAAATTGGCTATCGAAAAAGAATTTTATTATGAAGCAATATTCATCGAATTTGCTATTATCGAAGACCGAGTTTTATCAATGTTAAAATACGCGGGAGTAGATTATTTGAATAAAAAAGGCCAACCTATAAAGCTAGCAGAAAGGCTTAAGAGAATAGAACAACATTCTGCATTTCAAGACGATTATACTAAGAAGCATATTACAAGTGATTTAATAAATGATATATATACATGGAAAGATAGACGAAATGTTTTGATTCACGACTTAGTAAACAACGAATACGATAATGAAGAAATAAAAGAATTGGCTTTGCAAGGAGTAGAATTAGTTAAAGTATTGAATAACAAATCTACTCTCGTGAATAATCATAGAAAGAAAGAAAAAGTTTCAAGTTGAAATTTATAGAATTTGTAATTTAAAATGATTTATATTTCGTGTACAATCCATAATAGTTATGTGTAGGGAAACGAGGTCGGTTATGAAAAAGGAAACGAATTTGGAAAAGAAAAAAGTTATGAGTTTGGTGATGATTGGGGCAGCAATAATCATCATCGTACTAGCATTGATTTTTGCTTTCTATAAATCGAGAGGTAATAATGGCGAAGTATTGACTTCTCGAACGCTCGTTTTAAAGTTCGAAGATAATAATTCTAGTCTCATGGGAAATCTGGGGGTCGACACGACCATCTCGAAAAAATTTACGATTGAGAACACGGGCAATTTAGAGGACAGTGTCGAATTGTTTTGGAATAATTTAGTAAACACTTATACAGAAGGCAGTTTGTCTTTCACTCTTTCGAAAAGTGAAAAATCCGATGGACCATTTACAAAAATCGTCGGCAAAACCAACATACCAGTTTCTAAGACTTCTTCTAAACAATCGCTAGCAAACAATTTGACTGTACCAGCAAATAAGAAATTCTATTACAATTTAGAGATTACTTATAATAATTTAGTAGATGTCAATCAAGATGCCGATGCTTCAGCAAAATTTAGTACTTCTTTTAGTATAAAATGATACAAATCCGAAAGAAATCGTGACTTTCGGAGCTTTTTTTTTGATGGTAGAAAAGCGAATAGAATTATGGTATACTATGAGCAAGTAAGAAGTGGTGAGCAGTATGGTTTTTAAGTGTAAGATGTGCGGTGGAGATATCGTACCTATAGAGGGAACAAACACTGGTAAGTGTGAATTCTGTAAAAGTGTGATGACCCTTCCGAATTCGGATAATGAGAAGATTATAAATTTATACAACCGAGCGAACGATTTGCGTATCAACAACGAGTTCGATAAGGCTAGGAAGTTGTACGACAACATTTTAGAGATAGACAACAAGCAAATCGAAGCTCATTGGGGAATACTGCTTTGTAAGTATGGAGTCGAATACGTCGATGACCCGAAGACTAAGAAGAAGATACCGACTTGTCATAGGACTAACGACACATCAATTTTGACCGAGACCGATTATAAGTTTATAAAGAAGAATGCGGTCGGGGATGCTTTGGCTCTATACGAAGAGGAAGCGAAGACTATCGATGGGATACAGAAGGATATTTTGGCTATCTCCATCAAAGAGGAACCGTACGACGTATTCATCTGTTACAAAGAGACTGACGAGAATGGAGAGAGGACGAAGGACTCGGTAATCGCACAAGATATATACGACAAGTTGGTGGAGCAGGGTTTGAAAGTGTTCTTTGCTCGAATCACTTTGGAGGATAAACTAGGTAAGGAGTACGAACCTTATATCTATTCAGCTTTGAAGTCGGCGAGAGTTATGCTGGTAGTCGGGACGCGTGAAGAGCATTTCAATGCCGTATGGGTGAAGAACGAGTGGAGTCGTTTCTTGGAGATGATGAAGGCCGATAGGAGTAAGAGTCTCATTCCGGTATATAGTCAGATAGATGCGTACAAGTTGCCCGAAGAGTTTGCTATGTTACAGGCTCAATCGATGGACAAAATCGGAGCCATTCAGGATTTAAACCGTGGAGTACAGAAAATCGTAGATGAGTATAAGAAGCGAGGCAACAAGAAGGAAGAGGTTTCCGCCAAAACTTCGTCGGTCATCGAGGACTATAGAAGTGTCGGAAATGGCATGTACGAGGTGACTGTCGTCAAAGAGAAGTTACCAAAGTGGTACTATATATCGATAGGTGTCATCTTATTCTTTGGCTTCCTAATGTTTGTAGATAATATAGGCGGCAATTATTTTGATGTTCGGACTGGTTTAGATATGATGGGATATGCCCAAAATATAAGTTATGTTCCTCTTGTATTGTTCGTATTGTTCGGGTTATCCATGTTAGGTGGACTTCTCGCCGCGACTATAAATAGGCAGACGCACGTCCAGAAGAATAGGATATTGTTAGGTGGATTTGTCGCCTTGGCTCTTTCGCTCATCACTTTTTTGCGAGATGGGTATATGATAACCAATTTTGTATCTTTGATTTTTGATATATTATTATTGGCTACGGTCATATTCGTAATCGTTTATAAACCTAAGTGGCATTTGAATACGGACAAGAAGGCTATCATGAATCGAGACGAGATAGACAAGCAGATGCTCAAAAACAAGTTGATAGTCGAGGGCTTTGAGACCAAGGCGAAGTGTGCGGGTATAGATAAAAAAATTTACATCGTTGTTATAGTAGTCATCATGCTTTTGGGAGTACATGCCGCATACTTACAACTCGGAAGATTTCCTCAGACGAATGTTCGCGACGAGTCGAAGGACCAAATCGAGATATTGACAAATACGATTCTGTTCAAGAAGCCTCAATTTTATACGACTATAGGTAAAATCGAAGCAGGTGAGGTATATACCATTTTGGATACTGTAGGTACAGGAGTGAGACGTTTTTATAAAGTGAGGACGGCTAAAGGTGTGACGGGATATATTCTCGGAAGCACCACTAAAGTTTTGTGTAGTGAGAATTCGATGGAATGTAAGAGTCTTACGATGCAGACGAACGAGAGAGATTCAAACAAAATGCAATTGAAGGTAGTCGTCGATTATATAAACATAAGACAGGAGGCTGGCGACGAAAGTGCATTGCTCGGGAAGGTCTATAGAGATGAAATCTATACGATTTTGAATAAGCAAGCGTACTATGGAGACATGACATGGTATCAGATAGAGACAACTAATGGCATATCTGGATGGATAACGGAAGGATTCGGCGGGACGAGATATGTCGAAATTTTGAGGGAGGATTGAGTATGTTATTCGAAGTAATCAAAAAGAATAAGGATGATAAGAACATCGTATGGAGGTATCCAAAGAGGAACTTCAATACGGGTTCGAAGCTGATTGTAAATGAATCGGAGGAGGCACTTTTCTACTCCTGTGGAGAGGCTTTGGATTTGTTCGGGCCGGGGAAATATACGTTGGATACGAACAATATTCCGCTTTTGAGAAACATTTTGAACATTCCGACGGGAGGAAAGACGCCGTTTACTTGTGATGTGTATTTCATAGATAATACTGTTCAAAAGTTCAAGTGGGGTACTCCTAGTAAACTCGAGTTTTTGGAGCCACAGTACAATTTTCCAATTGCCATCGGAGCTTGTGGAGAACTCCGTTTCCACATCGAGGATTCGCGCAAATTATTGGTGAAGTTGGTCGGTATCAAGAAAAATTTCGATACGGAAAGTATAGATGAGTTTTTCACTTCACAGGTGTTAGTCAAGGTGAAGTCGTATCTTACGAACGTCATCAAGGAAAAGAACATAAGTATCTTCGAAATCGACGGCAAGTTGGATGAGATAAGCGAAGAATTGAAAGGACTTTTGCAAGAAGATTTTTCCGAATTTGGAATAGCCTTGGAGCAGTTCTTCGTGACGAACATCGCAAAGCCGGAAGAGGATAGACAGTATTTGAAGTTCAAGGAGTTGTATTTCAAGAAGGGTGTCGGATTGGCCGAAGCGGAAGTCGATAAAACTTTGTCTACAATCGAGGCCGAGAAAGAAGCGACTAGAAAGGTCATCGAGGCCGAGGCAACCGCGACTAAGCGACAAAAGGAAGGTTACTCTTATCAAGAGGAGAAGAGTTACGAAATAGGTCGGGAGGTTGCACGGAACGAGGCCATCGGACAGTTTACGAATATGGGTGTCGGTCTCGGCATCATGAGTGGTACGTCCGCGACGGTCGGCGACAAGGTTTCGAAGACTATCACGGGAGCATTCGTGAATGGTACGAATACGGTTTGTCCTAGTTGTAAGACGGATAATCCGGTCGGAGCAAAGTTCTGTAAGAATTGTGGAACGTCACTTCTAGATAGGTTTTGTTCGGAATGTGGAGGCAAAGTCGATGACGATGCGAAGTTTTGTCCAAACTGTGGAAAGAAGGTTGCACGATGAAAAAGAATTTTCCTATCATTTTGACAGGCCTATGTTTGTTGGTAGTTTCGCTTTTTGTGACGTTCGTAAATTATCCAGTCACGTTCCACAATGAGGTCGAGTTATACGCTATTAACGGGTCGTATGCCAGCGAGTATGCTAAGAAGAACTCTTTGTCTTTCAAAGAAATAACATCGGGAGAAGTGAAGTCCTATACAAAGAATGTCGAGTTTTTTACTTACGATGTGATCGATGGAGGTATTTCCATTGTAAAGTATGAGGGAGTGAGCAAAGATCTCGTTATACCTAAAATAATCGATGACAAAAAAGTGGTTTCTATCGAGGCAAAGGCATTCGAAGGTAATAAAAATGTCGAAAAGATATTCATAAGCGAGAATGTCGCTTCTGCAAAGGTTGAGGGTGTCACAATCGCCTGCTACAAGGGCAAGTATTGTGATGAACTTACGAAGGACGAAGACTTGGACGTAGTTGTGATGAACGATTCGGAGCGAGTCGATTTCGACAACGGTTCGACGGAGTTCGAGTACGAGATTGCTAATGGGTCTGCGGTTATCGTCAAGTATTACGGCAAGGACAAAGTCGCGGTTGTGCCTTCCCGAATAAATGGGTATGAGGTAAAAAAATTATCTTATACTCCAAATGATGGTTCGAAATTGTACGTGCCCAGTTCGGTCGTAGAGTTTGGAGAAAAATTTCTTGCCAGCGAAGTGAATGTTGAGTTTGTGACTTTATTAGTTGTCGAAGTCGTTTCGTTTATAGCTTTTCTTTTAGGTGTCGTATCTATAGGAAGTAAAAAGCTTTCAGATATGTCTGCAAATTCTTTAATTTATGTGGTCGCGTTCGTCTATCTTGCGATTGTGGAAGCTTCTCCTCTTTACTTGAATAAATTCGATAAGGTGGAATACTTCGTACTTTTCCACATAGTCGCATTATTCGTGTATGCAATCGTGATGCTCGTACTTGGGCGTGCGAAGAAAACGACGAAGGAGTTCGAGGATGAAAGAAAAGCTTCGAAGAGTTTTATAAAGGAAGCTTCGCTCTTATTAGATGAAGTCGATGGCAACGACGAATATAAGTTGAAAGAGGTCGTTCGTTTTTCGGACCCTATGTCGGTGGATGAAGTCGCGGATATCGAAAGAAAGATACTAGAACGACTTCACCACTTGGATGCCGAGGCAGCCGAAGAAATACGAGACTTGTTTAGAAAACGGAACAGCATAATAAAGAAAAATAAGAAGTGATAAATAGAGACAAGGCGCGAATGCCTTGTTTTATGCTTTATTTAAGGGAATGTTAAAGTCGGTTGACAAATTTCCAAGAAAACATGGTGGTACGTAACCGAGTTTTATTATATAATTTGTAGTCGAGAGGTGAATTTATGGATTTAGGAAATAAACTTTTAAGTCTGAGAAAAAAGGAAGGATTATCGCAAGAGGAGGTCGCGGATAAACTGGGAGTTTCGAGGCAGACGGTTTCGAAATGGGAAACGAACCAAAGCATGCCCGATTTCGATAAAATCATGCCCTTGTGCAATTTGTATGGAATTTCTTCGGACGAGTTGTTAGGTGGAAAGAAGGTCGATGTGACGACGAAATCGATGGACGATAGTTTCGATAAGAAAGCAAACGAAGAAGTCGTTCGCAAGAGGGCTCAATTTGTAAGTGGTGGTGTACTTCTATATTTCGTCGCTATCGCTTGGTTCATGTTGATGCCTGCACTCGATTTGAATCCGATGTTCACGATTGCAGTATTTATGATTATATGTGGAGTAGGAACGTATTCCATCGTATATGCGAATATGGTTTACAAAGTGGCTCGCACTTTCAAGGCGAAGAAAAAATCTAAGTTGTTGAGAAGGACGATAAGTGTAATTACGATGATTATGACGTGCATCTATCTCATCGTCAGTTTTGCGACTTTCGCTTGGCACATCACGTGGATTTTGTGGATAGTGAATGCAATCATAATCGAAATAGTGAGGCTTTTATTCACTTTGAAGGGAGAAGACGATGAAGAATAGAGGTATGACGATTTTCATGATAGTCTTGTTATCCATCTTAGCGATAGTTCTAGTCGTCGGAATGGTGTTTATGATGAGAGGGAATTCTAGATTCGGAAGGACGATTGTGAGCGACAACTTGGTCTTGGATGAGACATATAAAAATGTCTATTCGGTCGTAAAAGTGAAAACCGACGCGAGTAATATCGAGGTGAAAAGGACAAATGACAGTACGGCTCGAGTCGTCGTTTACGGAGATGAAAAGAGGACTTCAGTCGATTCTACTGGGGAGACGTTGTCTGTCACATCGAGTTCACGTAAATGTTTCGGATTCTGTTTCAATATGGAAATCGACCGTGTGATAGTGTATTTGCCAAAGAGTTTTTCTGGAACTATCGATTTGGAAAATAAGTACGGCGACGTGAATGTCGAGTCGTTCGAGGAAGCAAGCGTTCAAATAAAAGAAGATTGTGGAGATATTATGATGGATGCAATTCACAAAGCCGAAGTCGAAAATTCTTACGGCGACATAAAGATAGGTCGCGCGGAAGTGGTGAGAGTAAAGGAAGATTGTGGGGATGTCAAAATCGATTATGTGAGAGATGGCACGATAAGAAACAGTCTTGGAGATATCGAGATTGGAAAAGTCGATGGTCGCGTGGAAATCGTAGAAGATTGTGGGAATGTAAAAGTCGACGAAATGATTCTCAATAGTAATTCCTCTATCGAAAACTCATTTGGAGATATCAGGATAGGTTCGACGAACGAAATTTATATCGACGCGTCCGTGTCTTTGGGAGATGTAAATGTCCGCAACAACTACAGAAATTCGGAAGTGACTTTGAGAATTAAGAACAACTGTGGGGATATCGAAGTAAAAAATTAGTAGAAAAACGAGTTTAGGGCTCGTTTTTAGTTTATAGGTGTGCTATAATATGTTCTGCAGAGGACGTGGGCAAGCAATTTGTCGTTCACTAACCGATGACGTCTCACGACGGAATATCGATTGAGCGAGGCTCGCGTACTATTCTGCAATGTATTCTTTACTAGATTTATTTATGAGTACGATTTTGAATATCGTGTCGAAAGTGATGGAGATTTGGTCGTCGAGAGTGATTTCATGCGATTTTTTGGAATCGACTTAAAGAAAGGTTTAGGATACTTTATCATATCGCCTAGCTTAGAGCAAATGCCAGTTTCTTTGGTAGTTTTCTTTAGGCTAGCGTTTTTATTTGCGATAAAAAGGAGATAAAGTCCGATGTAGCGAAGAATAGAAAAGGAACTACAATCGATAGACAAAATATAAAAGATGCTTTATAATATGTCGAAAAGAGGGGATTTCTGTGGAAAGTTTCGACCAAATAGAAATCGAAAAAGCCCGCATTTTGGAGCTTTTAGAAAAGATGAAGTTAAAACTGCTCAGTCTCGAAGAATATAGGGAATTGCAGATGCTCCTTCTTAAAAGAGAGGCTTCTTTCTGTAAGAATTATCCATTATGTAGGATTACCGTATTGGGAGATAAGATTTTATTTATTGCAGATTCGCACTCGGGAAATGCAAGAACGGAGAATTTGCGCCTTTTAGATGTCGCCTATAATAAGGCGCTTAAACAAAATATAAAAGCAGTCGTGCACGCCGGTGACTTGATTGAAGCATGTCCCGTCGAACACGATAAGAAGTACGAAGTCGTCTTACGGGAGCTCGTGAAAGTATACGCTCATATGCCGGATGAAATTACTACCGGCTTAGTCCTCGGCAATCACGATTATTCGGCTATAAGAACACATCCTAAAATAATACCTCATTACTTCGATACGTCGAAAGTATTCGTCCTAGGCATGCAGCAAGTTCTTCTCGATTGGTACGGCACGAGCATTCTCGTAAGTCATCCGGTTTCCCAATTGACGATGGCCGAGGATGGGTATTCTTTGGCTGATATCATCGTAGAGGGTCATCATCATTATTTCGATTTTCACGAAGACTATCGCAAAATCGATTTGCCAGCTACATCGACAGATACTTTAAGAGTTCTCGTCAGTTCTCTATATGAAAAGTATCGACAACGTTATTGTCGAGTGTTCATCATAGCTTCCCGGCAAGACGAGAATATCGCTTTGTTCGAAGTATATTCCGTCGACAACGATAGGCTCATAGATGTTCGGCCGACCGATACGATAGAATTGAATACGAAGACTAAACAGTTGAGACTATACAAATAGGATTAAAGTTATTGCGTATTGTTTTTGTTTTAAATATGGGTTATAATCAATTTGAAAGAAGGCGACAATTGTGGAAGGCAACTATTTTGAAAATGAAGTTAAAGTTTTGGAAGTAGACCCTAAAGAGATTTCTACTAAATTAGAACAGTTAGGGGCCAAAAAAGTATTCGATGGAGATAGAGTATTTACTACTTTCGATGGGGTAACGGAATCGTTTTTGGCTAAAGATATTTTGATTAGATTGACCGAAGAGGAGAAATTGAAACTCAGTGTCAGTACGAATACATCTAAATCTTCAACGGGAGAAAAACAGACAATCAAAGTTTTCGTAAGTAGAAAAAAGGAAATGGTGGATTTCTTTAAGGCAATCGGAATCGAGGCGGTGGCAGAAGTGAAATCGCATCGCACATCGTATGAGCTGGCAACATCTCGCGGTATAGTGGATTTCGATATCGATACTTTTCCACTTATCGGTTCGTTTTTAGAGATAGATTTAGAGAATATGGAGAAATCGTTGGAGGAATATTTAAAAGCTTTAGGTTTAGAAGGCAAGAAAGTCGTCAATTGTGGAACCGAACAGATATATGCGATGTACGGTTACGATTATTATAAAGAGTTTAATGTGAAAGGAATTTCGATGTAATATGGAACTCGGTGGCTTTGCAGAAACTCCGGAAACCATAGATGCTACACGAGAAGAGTTTGAAGCTTTCAATTATTGTCTCGCCTGCGATTATTTGAATGCGATGATAGAAGAAGATTTCGAACTTTTGGGAGAAGTTGGATTCGATACGCTTGAATCGGTGGAGTATTGGCTCGATTATGATGGAAAAATAGGAGAAGATATTAGAGACCAGATTTCTTCCATTTCGAATGGTCATCTAATTACGATTAACGATAGACCTCTATATGAAGCCGTTATCGAAAACGACAATTCAAATTTTGCAGAAATATTTATTTACAACGGCAATTTCGATGTTCGCCTCTTTTTAACAGTGATAACTCGCGAACCGAGTGGCGAAAGAAACACACTTTTAAATGTCATCTGTACCCATAGAGCTACAGAAATCGATTTACCGGCCTACACAACATTTTTGATGGATTTATTTGCTTCGCTGGAAAAGAAATATGTGTCATTAGAAACGCGCGAAAAAAAGATAGCCTTTTTAAACCAAATAAGACCTTATATTGCAGGTATCAGAATACCGTCAGAATTTAAAAACGATATTCACTTAATGCAAATAGTTAAGATGAATACGTATTCTTGGCAGAAAGCTTTAAGATTAAATAAGTAACAAAATCTGGAATATACATGAACTCAAAGGAAAATAAAAATAGGTTATCGAGAGATTTATGAATCGCTCGTTGCGACAGACAAAGTGGTGTATGGAGGTTATTATGTACCAAAAAGATACTTTAAGAGAATACGTTCAAAATTCAGAACTTAGAATTTTCAGTAATAGAATAAAAGTTCGCTTATCGCGGGATTTGGCAATTAGATATGATAAAGGAGCATATACCGATTTTCTAAGTAAACTAGACGAAGTTTTTGCCCTTATCGATACCCTCCATATTATCTATCCCGGTAATGCGAAACCTTTTTTCTACGTCTATATAGTCCCGGACGATAACTACGCTGAGCTTCTCCAGTTTCCATCCGTTTATGACAAAGGTAAAGGTGGAGGAAAGCCCGTTCGCTGTTATGATTTAGATGGCTTCAATTCGGCACTTGGGTTGAGTCAAAATATGTTCGAGTGTTCTACAGAAAACATGAGTATCGCAAGAGTAGAAAACGATATTCACGAGCTCGCTCACATAGTCCACAGTATGTTTTTTCACGGAAATCAAACGATATGTGAAGGCTTTGCGGAGGCTTTACCATTATATGCACTCGGTCTCGAAAACGAGTTCGATGAACACCGCGAAGCACTCCTCGCCTTGAGCGAAGACCAAATTCTCACTGCTCAAGAACTTTTAAATTCCGAAAAAGACGGCACTTTCGGCACAGAATCGGTACTTCCGAATCGTACTTGTTCATTCAGACTATCTTATATCTCATCTTATCTATTCGTAAGAGGATGTATGGAGACTATCGCCAGAAAAGAGAATCTTACTCCTGCTCAAGCAGTCATGCGTTTTTTGGAAATCGTGAGACATAGCAACTGCTCGAATGAATGGTTAATCTATGACATAGCCGAAGAAATAGGTATAGATAAAGATGAACTCCTAGACGGCAAAAGAATACAGATGGAAGTTTTAAAGTCTATAGAACTAGAAGCCCGTAATGTCGATAAAAAACTATATAAAAAGAGGGAAGAACATGAAAATAAAAAATAATTATGATGAGTGTCTAACCAATTTCGCGTGCTCTGTAAGAAAATATTTCGGTCTCGAATACAATCACGAGACTCTCAAATTTATCGACGAAATCTTGGAAGAGAAGCGACCACAAAACGTCGTCGTCATCCTTTTCGACGGGATGGGTTCGAGAATATTAGATAGAACTCTTCCCGAGGATGCTTTTTTTAGAAAAAATAAAAGAGAAATTACATCCGTATTCCCTGCGACTACGACCGCCGCGACGACATCGATGAAGACGGGACTGAATCCTATAGAACACGGGTGGCTCGGTTGGAATGTCTATATGGCTCCCATTTCTAAAACTATCACTTTATTTCTGAATTGTGAGAAAGGCCAAAACGAAGTGTGCGAAGAATTTCTGGGCATCAAAGATAAATTGGTAACTAAGACGATAGTCGATGAAATAAACGAGAAGGGTAGGTATAGAGCTTTAGAACTTTCACCCTTTGCCGAACATAAATATAAAGACCTCGACGATATGTTAAACATGATTTTAGAAGAGACTCAAAAAGACGGGAAAAAGTACATTTATGCCTACGACGAAGAACCCGATTCGACTATGCACAAATATGGCCCGGACAGTCCTCTATCGAAAGAAAAGATAGAGATTAGAAATGCCAAAGTCGAAAAACTTTGCCGAAATCTTAAAAATACCCTTTTAATCGTCGTCGCCGACCACGGTCACATCAAAGTCGATCCGATTTTCTTAAACGACTACCCCGAATTTATGGCTATGCTCGAGCGCACTACTTCTATCGAGGAACGAGCCGTCTCATTCAAAGTAAAACCGGAATACTCGGATACCTTTAAGACTACCTTCGATAATTTATTCGGCGAATATTTTACTCTCTATGAGAAAGCAGAGATTATCGAAAGCGGCCTTTTCGGAGACGGCACCCCTAACGAACTTTTTGAAGATGCCATCGGCGACTATATTGCCATTGCCGAAAATTCTGATAAATGCTTAATCACAGATGGCGATGTCGTACTTGCATCCCATCACGCGGGCTATACCGACGACGAAGTATACGTGCCGTTAATAGTAGTCGATAAGGTATGAAAATAAATTAATACTGTGATAAAATATATAAAAGGAGTGATTCAAAGAAAAATGAAAACTATAGGAATTATAGGTGGAATGAGTTATGAATCGAGCATCCACTACTACGAAAGAATAAATGACCAAGTAAATGAAATAGCCGGTGGACTTACTTGTGCCCAAATGCTTATCTATAATGTCAATTTCGAAGAAATTAGAAAGTTGATGTTAGAAAACGAATGGGACGAAATAGGAAACAGGCTCGCTAAGATTGCCAAGACTTTGGAGACAGCCGGAGCCGACTATATCGTAATCGCGACTAACACGATGCATAAATTGGCAGATTATATTCAAGAACGTATCGAAATTCCGGTCATCCACATTGCCGATTGTGTCGCGAACAAATGCAAGAAGGCCAACGTATTAAATGTCGGACTTCTCGGGACTAAATACACGATGTGTGAAAATTTCCTAGTCGATAGGTTAGAGAAAAACGGTCTCGCCGTCACGACTCCGAAAGAACCTACTGATATCGACGAGATAGACCGAATAATATTCGACGAACTTTGCAAGGGTGAAATAAAAGATTCATCGCGCGAGTTTTATAAAAAGGTTATCGACAAGATGATAGCCGAAAACGGCATCGAAGGTGTCATATTAGGATGTACCGAAATAGAAATGCTTATCACACCGAGCGATTTAAACATTCCGATTTTCGATACGACACAATCTCATATAGATGCGATAGTCGACATCTCTTTAGAAAGACAGACTAAATAAAAAGAGAGCTCATTCGCTCTTTTTTAAATGTTTGTTCTTGCTTTTGCTAATAATCTTTTAAAAGTATATCTCTTATTTCTTTCCAATCGTTGACTCTCACTATATTGCGCGCCTTTAATTCTTCATCCGATAGTTCGGAGTTGTGCCACGCGGTAAACAAAAGCTTAGTCTCGGCGCCTTCGATATTATCGATTCTATCGTCGATTTTTACATTGCACGCTATGACAGACTTATCGGCCGCAAAAATGAAGTTGCGCGGATCGATAAAATCGAGTTTTTCATACAGAAAGTTGTATTTATTTCGAAGGTTATTACCCGCATATTTGACGATTTCTCTCCAAATATAATCGGTACAAATATATATTTTATAATGTTCACTAAGCTCTTTTAGAACTTCATAACAGCCGGGTAACAGCTCGGCATGCTCATACATATTCATATCCTTAAACTTAGCAAAAAAGTCGTCCTTTTTATCGCCTAAAATATCTTGTATGTAATAATGTTTAATGCTGTTAAAATCGGGTTTATACCCTAAATAATCTTCTATAATTTTACTAAAATTACCATAAGTAAGAACGTCGTCCATATCGATCATAATCGTTTTCATTATACCACCTACATTTTTCTGATTTCGTAATCTAAAACCTTACAATTATCGTCGAGCATAAACTTTCCTTCGAAAAGTTCGTCTTTAAATAAGTAAGGACTAAATTTTTCGTTCTGTTCAAACTGTTTGATGTGAGCTAAATCTTCTATTTTAACCCATTCCAAGTCCCCTTCTTGAGAGTGTAAACATAACTCACCGTTCCACTCATCGGCAATATAGACGAATATTATTCCTTCATAGGCATCCTTCCAATAAGATATTCCTTGTAACTTGGGATTTATCAAAGTCAAACCTGTTTCTTCCTTAAATTCCCTTATAATACAATCCAATGGAGTCTCTCCCGATTCGAACTTGCCGCCGGGTGGAGCGTATACCTGTCCCCACTTTTTAGTAAACTTCATCATCAATACTTCGTCATCTTTTCTCAAATAACAAACTGTCGCATTTAGATGTGCGATTCTTTCGCTCATAAGTACCTCCAAATTTTATTCGTAAATCGATATATTCCCTATAATCGGTTTTCCTTTTCTTAAAAATATTATATATGAATCAAACTCATATTTCAACAGATGACTTGTAAATGTCTTCTAACTACCATATAATATAGATAGTTTTGATGGTTAAAGGAGAAGAGTATATGAAAGAGATATTTTTAAGTTTTAAGCCCGAATACTTCAAGCCTTTATTATATGGTCTAAAGAAATACGAATACAGAAAAGTATATTGTGATGAAGAGACTAAAGCATACTTATATTTAAGTGGTAAATCTCGTCAAGTAATCGGAATTTTAGAACTCGGTCGCCCGATTCGCCTCGACCGAACGAGAGATGATTATATCGATTACTCCGAGACACTGAAGAGGGTAGACGAATACATCTCCGATAATATCGTCAATGCCGTCCCCATAAAATCTCTCACCTTATTTGAAAATCCCATTACTTTAGAAGAAATCAGAGAAGAAATTCCCGGTTTTATGCCTCCTCAACTGTACTATGTTCTCGATAATCATCCCAAACTGAAATCCATCTTGGAATCGATAACTCTCAGTAAAAAGCTTTTTACTCACCTTCACGATGGAATCTACTATGATAATCTCGCCGTCTCTGTAAGTGAATTAAAGGCTACCGACGAATATAAAAGATTGGATTTCTTATATGAAAAAGATGAGAGGTTCGTTAAAATAAAGTGTTGATTTTATACTCCCTTTCAATAAACATTAAAGTTGTGTAAAAATTGTGTCCTAATACTTGACTTAAATCCAAAGTATGCTATAATACCACATCAAGAAAGGGGCTTTTACTATGAAAAACCTAATCACTAAAAACTATGACTCGTCCTTACAAGCTTATGAATTGGATTGGATAGAGTCCATTCTCAAGGATTTTTCAAAAAGGGATTACTATCGAAACCCATCCGCATCATTCTATATATCTATGGTCTACGGATTTGCCGAACATTTACCATATTCTATGGATATAGAACAACCAGAATACGTACCGGCCGATTTTCTAAATATGATGCCAGTCGATGTCGATGAAAATCCTTGGTTCAAATACGAAGACAGAAGGACACTT
The DNA here is from genome assembly GCA_964472425.1 of uncultured Muribaculaceae bacterium. Lineage (GTDB taxonomy): Bacteria > Bacillota_I > Bacilli_A > RF39 > UBA660 > RUG11867. The sequence continues at coordinate 22,007 of CAYYLF010000010.1, forward strand.
TTTAATGCCTTTGCCAACTGGGGAGATACTTATAAAACGGCGATGATTTTACAACTTTGTTTCTTATTTCAAAAGATGATTCTAGGAGAATTTCCGACCGACTACGAACTAGATGAAGAAAAATACACTGCTTGGGGCATCGATGCGATGACTAAAAATGACGAATATAATCGCCGTTTCTTCACGATTCTAAAATCGTTACCTATGTATCATCACAGTCTTGTAAGTGCAAGTACTTTAGAAGAACGAAGAAATATACTAAATCAAATATACGCCGAGATGATTTCTAAACTTGCCGCGCGTTACGGCAGTTTCCAGAAGACCGATGTCGACGGCAAACTTGTTCGCAAATTTGAAGGGTCCGTATCCATAAAGCCGAGTAGAGATGTTTCGATGTTCTTTCATTGGGATAACTTCATATACTACGACGGTATACCGAGCGTCATTTCGAAAATTAAAGAGGAACAATTAAAAAGATATGCACCGATTAGGCCACAATCTTTAGGTGAAACGATTTCTCAGATGAGAGCCCTGACCGGTCAAGCCGACGATGCCTCTACACCGAAATTTTAAACGTATGAAGATTATACAATAAAAACTTGTATAGTCTTTTTTCTTTACTTCCCATTTAAATAAAATCAATGGTATAATAAAAGCATATAGAAAAGGAGAAAGATATGGGCAATAAAATTACAATAGTAACGGAAAAGATAAGAAAAATAAATGATATTCGAATAAACGGTGGGCAAATATAAATGGAAAAGTCTATAACCGGTCCAGGTCGAATGCACCGGCACTCATGAAGCACTCATTCGAACAAACGATTATTATAGGCAGTTGAACGCGACTGCAAAGAAGTGATTTTCCCAAAACGAAAGCAAAGACGTCGGCTTCATAATAAATCTCATTCATATGTATTTGCTCTACTTAGTTATCATAAAAGATGTCCTATAGGCTAAACGTATCGATAACTATGATTTTTAAAGTTGGCGTCTGTCGATTTCATATTGCCATACTACAATTTCCCATATTATTCTGTCAATTATCTGTACTTATTCGGTCGTTTTTGTTAAAATAAATATAGATAATAGGAGTGGTCCTCATGAGAGAAAAGTTATCTATCGAACAGTTCGACATTTTCAAAGAAGAAATCTTAGTCGAGATTGCCAAAATTTCGGATACCATCGACGAAATGGAAGATGAAGAAGCTATCGAAAGGGTGTATCGCGAATTTTATAGAAATGTTTATAAGCCGAAGTTAGATAAATTGCTCTCTTACGATTTGAGTGCAGTTCCCGCGGATAAATGGGACGATTTGTACTTGATAAGCATGGGTGACGATGTCTTAAACTTCGAAGGGACATATGCGAATATAAGATTCGATTACATCGATACTAACGCCATCGAAAAGTACAACTTTAAATCGTGTCAAATAAGTGGATTGAATCGTTGCGACTTGTACCTCAACGAGAGTTGTTTCGACGAACAGTTCGTAAATATGAACCGCAAGTATTTTTTAGATTCCGAATTCGGTGAGGACTTTAAAAAGAAATATTACGGGTCGAAATTGTCTTTTTCCGACTATTTCGATTTACCAGAAAATTTAAAAGAAAAATTGGATATGGAAGCATTCTTTTCTCGGTTGAGTAACGATGACTGCAATTTTATAAATAGCATATTTAAGTTATCGCTTGCTGGCGCAAGGTCGGGTGACAACAATGGGAATTTCGGTGGAGTTTTAGAATTCGTAAGAGGTTTAGGAACTCGATATGAGGAAGCAATCGAAATGTATAAATATCTATTTTTTAGTCGGGATGTTCATGCTAATCTCGAAGAATTCGAACGAAAAGTTAAAAATGTCTCGCCGGAGGAGTGTCTCGAGATTTTGTACAGCGAAGCCGAAGCCGCCCTTTCCGATTCGTCGGCAATCATAAATATAGATAAAATACCCAAATGTGTAGCCGAAAGATTTCCGAAACTGTTATTTCTGGATTTGCCAATTGACGAGGAGATGAGGAATAGAATTTACAATAGACGGTTGACTGCTCAAGATTATTTAGAAAACTATGCGATTCTTTTAAAGAGAGTAGGCGAAGAACATTTTAAATTTAGCTCGAAAGGCAAATTTGTGGGAAGGCTTATAGACACGCTCGCCGAAGACGAGCTCGTGGAAGTATTCGGTAAACATAACGATTTCATAAGATTTGCTCTCAGAATAGATTATTGGTTTTTAGCCGACATAGCTGATATCAAAGAAGGAGATTTCGAAACTAGAGTATTAACGGCTATCGAGAAAAAATTCAACACAAAAAGAGCCTTGATTTTGGGAGAGTATTTAAAAGATTTAGGGGTGAACAATCTCGAAGAATTGAAGAATAAACTTCTCAGTTTAAGCCAAGCTGTTCGTGGGTTGTTCGATGAAATCTTCAATAAACTAGGTTTCGAGAATATCGAGAGGTTTGATTACATTTCGGGTGGAGCATTGACCAAAAATGGACTTTATAACTTAGTCGTCTTGGGCCGTTATATGACGATGAGAAAACTTCCTAATGGTAAGGTTACATCTTACGATGAATTCGAGGAACTCATGAGCGAATACTTAGTCGATTTTATTTACGACATTCGCAACATAGACGATGTGAAATTCGATTATAGTCCCTTTCGGGCGGGGCTTCAAGATAAACATCCCGAGATATTTTTAACCGAAGACGAAGAAATGTTTTTAAGGTCTTTGGATTCGCGCGATTTAATTACCAAATTTTACGAAGGTACTATCACTTTGGAGGAAATACTTGCGCACCCTCAAATCATAACCATATTAAAAAATAAAGATTTATCTTTTATGCTGAGATATGAATTTCATTCGCAAAAGAACAATTTGGCAAATACTCTCGGCAATGAACGTTTCTTGTATTTCTTGCAAAAATACGGGTTATCTATCGAAGAAATAATGAATGAGTACGTACACATAGAGGAAAATGCGACCATCGAAGAAGTAGAAGATAAATTATTGGAACTCTTCTACGACGTCCTCATAGAAGGAAAAGTTCACGATTTTAGCAATTTTCCTTCCGAGTTTAAGAATAGATATCCTCAACTTTTCTTAGTTTCCGAGAACGAAGAATTGAATCGCAAATTCGCTCATAGGGAGTTATCTAGCGAGGATTTTGAAGTTCATCCTGAGTATTTCGAATATTTCAAATACGTCGATTTATTTGCCGGCATGTCCGAGGATTATTCTCATTTGATAAATTCGGTAAAATCACCATTTTCGGTTCGAGACAACAGGAACAAACTTAAAGTATGCAAAGTTTACTGTACTTTGCCTAAACACAACAAGAAGCTCACAATGAGTTTTATCGAATATTGTGCTAGAAACATCGGAGAATTAACCGACGAAAAATTGAAAAATGCAACTTTCGTTTTGGAACGACTAGAATACTCGAATTCGGCAAAGTTAGCGAGATTAAAAAACGAGCTTGCCGACATGATTTTGAACAACGAAGACCCGATTGGCGCGTTAAATAAAATCGAGAGAATATATCTCACGAACAATCTGCCGGATGTAGCAAAGATATTTTCCGTATTCAGAGTGTTGCACAGTGAAAAGGATGGAACTCTTTCTCTAAATCTAAATGCAAATAGTTCTCCCGTATTGAACAACCATTCGAAAACGCTCGATGAGATAATAATATATTCGGATTTGTTGAGGACGGCTGTGGAATCGAACAACCTATCCTTACGTGGTTACATACATTCTTTAGAAGAGGGGGCTAGACTTTTAAGGGAAGTCGATTTGGATAATTACGATGACTTGAGTGATGAGGAAAAGCAAATTCTCAAAGATTATTCTAAACATTTGATAGCATTATACAATCAGACTACTCGAGGGAAAAAAGAAGCTTATATATCATCTCTAAATGTTCCTTGCGATTTGTTTGAATTATCCTCACGTTTAGGAAGTGGTGCCGATATAAATGATCGCATAGTTCGCATGTTTATGCACTTCATCGGGATAGACGATTTGGCAAGTTTGAAGTTTCAAATGGACGAGTGCGTTCGTTTTAGAGATGAATGGAGTAGAAATTGCGAAAAAGGTGAATTTACTTTGGAAGCTGGAGATATGATAAAGGGTTTGTCTTCCATCGATTATTTCTTTCCAACTATGCAAAATGGAGCATTGGCGACCGAGTTTTTGGGTTCTGCGGCTTCAGAGATGGGCGATGCGACTCCGCTCGATACGGACCTTTCGTACATTACCGATGCAAAAAGCGACATGGCAAATACGATTATGGGTACTATTTCATCTAGTTACGGTCCGATTTGGGTCGTCATCAAGAAGGGAAATTCTAAAATACAACAGAGCAGAATCGATACAAAATCCGAAGATGGCAAGTATCAAATGGATAAACTCGAAGCATTTAGAACTACAACAGATGGCCATTACGGCATTCGGACCGGTTTCGGCTCGACGAACATAGATTTCATCATCACGGACAAATATATTCCCCATATTGGGTTAGCTATCGCCATGCAGGGATTTTATATACCCGTTGTGGATAAAACCGGCAATCTCTTATTTACGAGTAAGATGTTTGACGAGTATAAAAGGCAAATGGAGGGACTTTCTTATTACGGATACGATACTTATAAATTGAGCAATTCTTTGTCGACGGCGGATATAACCGAAATAGCTCGTATGCTCGAAGAAAGCAAAAGAGAAACGGCATTCAAAAATCAATGTATCAAAGATATACTTGCCGAAGCGGTTAGAGAAGTAAAATATGAAGATGGTTCGATGAACTTTACCATCAAAGACCACATAGATGGTAATTTGGAACCGGGTGTCTTGGAGTTAATCGATATAGGTTCGACCGGTCGAGGCACCAACGAAATTGGCGATGGCGATTTCGACTATATTATTAGAGTCGATAACGATATTATGAAATCGGAAGAAAAGTTCGCGGCTTTGAAGGATTCGATTATGAGAGCTTTAGGCCAACGCGATACGTCATTTAGATACAAGGGAGTAACGATTGCAGGGCTAGATTCCAAAGTCGACATCGATATCTCATTCGTATCGAAGACCGACGAATTGAACTATTCTACCGACGCGGCCATCAAAGATAAATTAGAAACTATTCGAAAGGAAGATTCAAAAAAATATCCTTGCGTTCTTGCCAATATCATATATGCCAAAAGAGTCTTGAAAAGTTACAATTGTTATTATGGTCACAAACATTCAAAACATGTGTATGGCGGGTTGGGTGGTATCGGAGTAGAAAGTTGGATTTTAGCTAACCACGGTTCGTTCATAGAGGCAGCGGAAAGTTTCTTAAAAGTGGCCAATCGATGCAACAGTTTCGAAGAATTCAAAAAGGAATATAAAGTTTGGTCGTTCGGAGAGAACTTCTATTTCGAGAAAATACGGTTCGGTAGCGATTTTGTTAACAAACACGACGAATTTGTAGATTCTAATATGGACGAACAAGGATACGAAGCGATGAAGAAATGTTTAGTAGATACTTTAAATAAGATAAATAAGGAGGAATTCGATATGGGGGATGTCGAGCAAGCTAAAATTTATTGATTTTAAGAAGAAAGATGGCGAGATGAAACCTAATGAATTGAAAATAGAGTAGATTCTATTTTCTTTTTTTGGTGGGCAATAGTCGAGGTTTAGTTAAATCTAGGTGGATTAAAGTAAAAACTGTCTCTATCATTTCTCGTCATCATTGTAAAAATTGGAGTTCAACATTCATATTTTAAACATATATTATCGGGTTATGAGGTGGCGGTTATGTTTGACTTTTAATGGAGACAGTGCTAGAATAAATTCGCTAAACGAGGGGGGCTGATGACATGAAATACTTCGTTACCAATGCGCAATGTGGTTCAGAATCAGATTGTATAACTTTTTGTAAGATGGATGGAAATAAAGAGAATTCTAAAAGTGTTCAAACATACAATCATTTTTTGGAAGAGTTAAATACGACGGTAATTTTTCATAAAATAAACAGATTGGCGTTTGCAGCGGAAAATCTTCTACAAATAGAATACTACGAGGACGACGAATTGAAACGGGCCGAATTTTTCTTCGCAGATTCATCCAATTGCGAAGAGTATTAGAGTAAATTGAGGAGCATAGTCGAATCGTATTCACTTAACCATGCAAAAGATAGTCAAGAAAACATAGAGAAGCTTTTGGAAGAGACTGGAAACAAAAAGATGTTGACAAAAAAGGTTAAAAGAATGTTCATGCAATATGCAACTATGGGCACCGTATCGGACGCGAGTACCGATAATGAAGCTTCCGAAGTGCTCAGCGAATTGCTCGCCAACAGAGAAGAAATTTTAAGTAGTGCCAATATCAAGTTGCCTATGAAGCTTCAGATTAAAAGAGGGGCTTTAGTACTTTTAGGGGTTGTGGCGATTACCACGATAATAGGAATGATAGCATTTGATCGAGTCGATTATTTCGATGTACCCGGGAAACTTCGTGAACTTCATAGTTTTTGTTCATGGGGAGATGGAAGATACATCGTCGGTGCTGGACTCACTGGAACGGCCTTCTTTGCCATTACGAAAGCTTTGAAGTCCGCATCTAAATGGAAGGAAAAGCTACTAGACTCTTTTGTCGTCGATTACGAAAGACAACACGATTTCTTTTTAGAAAATGACGACAAGACTAAGATTAAGACGATAAACGATTCTTTTATAAGGTTCATTATGACCGATATAGAATATATAAAAAGTTCGCATTTAGAGAATTGCGACGAAATATTGCGCGCTTATGAAGTTTTGGCTAACGAGTATATATCAATTCGTCGAGAGGAGTTAAATTCTGGCGAGCCGGTGGATATGTTCGCTTTTCTAAGTAAACTTACCGAATTAGAAATCGGCGTCTATTCCAAGAATACTAAAAAGGGATTGACGAGAAGAGATATTGCCGATTTGAAGTCGATTCTCTTCGAAGAGAGATTGCCATATTTGGATTTGGTGGCAGGGGAAACCGTGAACGACCGTTATTTAAAATTTGTCTGCGAGCAAGCCGAGCGGATTTTTGCTTATCCATATGAGGGATGCGAAGTTGAACTCGTCGAACTGTATCGCATTGCGATGGATTATGTGAAAGAGTCTACTAGCGAAGAAGAAGGCTTGAAGCATTATACACCATCTGGGAAATTGTTAGCTAGGGAAACTCAAATCGAACTTTCGATAAATCAGAAAATAGACACGTGCCAAAAATACGAAAAACTTGCAGATGACATCGAAAAAATGGAAGCTTTATTGGAAAGTCGAAAAATGCGCCAAGCAATAGCTGAACAAAAGGGAGAGAACATGGAACCTCAAAAAACTAATCTCTTGAAGCCTTTAGAAGGTCAATCTCAAACGAGCACGGGTGGCAATTAAAAAATAGGTAGTTTATATTAAAAAATGTTTAGTAAATCTAAGTACACTTTTAGGGGTGCTTTTTATATTGATTAAGGTTTTCCTATGTTGACAAGCTATATTATTCTGTTATAATAGCACTATATTTAT
>CAYYLF010000011.1:0-28794 GCA_964472425.1 uncultured Muribaculaceae bacterium
TTGATGATAAAATAATTGGATATCAAAATTATAAAGAGGGCAACAAATTACAATTTATCGAGTAGATCACTATTAAATGTGATCTTTTTTTCTTACAAAATAAAAAAGACTAAATGTCTTATTATTAGTATTTATAAGGAAAAGAGCTTAAAATTACAATTTTATTTATTAGAAGAATTAACCAATCGTGCAGTAGCACCTGTAGGTCCAGTAGCTCCAGTGATTCCGGTAATTCCTGTTGGTCCGGTTGGCCCAGTTGGCCCTGTAGGTCCTGTTGCTCCTCGAGGAATAGTCAAATTCAATATAAAATTTGGTGCTACTCCAGTAACAGAAGCTGCAGCTGCACTTCCGGGAGCGCCCGTCGTCACAGTACCGATTGCAAAAGTAACTGTCGGAGTTACTCCTGCTGGACCAGTAGGTCCGGTTGGCCCTGTTGGCCCAATTAATCCTTGAGGTCCCGTTGCACCGGTACTACCGGTAGCTCCAGCCACCCCCTGTGGTCCTTGCAAACCTATAGGTCCTTGAGGTCCCGTAGGTCCCGTAGGTCCTGTACTACCAGTAGGCCCAGTAGCTCCGGTTATGCCAGTAGGTCCCGTTGGACCCATTATACCTTGTGGCCCTTGAGGTCCCTGCGGTCCCGTCGCGCCTGGCACTCCCTGTGGACCCTGAAGCCCCATAAGCCCTTGAGGCCCTGTAGGTCCCGTAGGTCCTGTCGCCCCAGTCGGACCAGTCGGACCACCAGCAGGCCCTGTAGGTCCAGTAGGTCCCGTTGGCCCTAAACAATGGATGACTTTACAATTCGGAAAATGATTCGGACAAAATCCATCATTCATAATTCCATTTCTCCTTTCCGTAATATCTTATGTCCGCACGATACAAATAGAGAAGTTATAATACCCAATAAATCTAAAAAAAATATAAAATACAACCTTTACATTGGACCAAAATTTATATATAATTGTGATGATAGATTACGAGGTTTCAAAGATGAATAGTACGAAGAAGTTTTATAAAAAAATAGATTTACTTAGATTACTAGCGTGCATAGCTATACTATTATACCATCTAGGACTTTTAAAAGGAGGCTACCTCGCCGTCTGTACTTTTTTCGTTTTGAGTGGTTATCTTTCGTGCGTATCTGCATTCAAAAAAGAGAAATTTTCTATACTCGAATATTATAAGAATCGCCTAAAAAAAATATACCTACCTCTCATCATAGTGGTGTTCACGACGATTCTTGCCACTTCTTTTCTCAAGGAACTCAATTGGCTAAACCTCAAGCCCGAATCGACCTCTGTCCTACTAGGATACAACAATTTCTGGCAGCTGAGTGCCAATCTCGACTACTTTTCGAGACACATCGACTCGCCGTTCATGCACCTCTGGTACATTTCAATACTTCTACAATTCGAACTCGTTTTTCCTTTCATATATATAGGTCTCCGCAAAGTAGGAGACAAAATTCACAAGATGTTACCTTGCCTTCTTACGATACTTTTGAGCATCGCGGGTGCTATATACTTCTACTGGATTGGCACGAACGAAAATGTAATGGTCACTTACTATGGAACTATTCCGAGACTTTTCTCTTTGTTATTCGGCCTCTTTTTGGGATTCGTACATTCCTACTATGGACCTCTCATCCCGAAAACACTTCAAAAATCGATTCCCAAAAATGTCATCTTCGCTTTCTACCTCGTAGCTCAAATCGCTTTGTTCGTTCTAGTAGATGCCTCTAGTCCTTATTTTCTTGCCAGTATGATTTGTACGACCATCATGACGGTCCGCTTAATCGATTATGGAACGATCGATTCTGACGAAAAAAAGAATCTACCTTCAACTGTAGTAAATTTCTTTTCCGGTATGAGCTACGAAATATACCTGATACAATATCCGGTAATATTTCTATTCCAATATATCTGTCTTGCCGAAACAGTTCGCTTGCCGATTGTAATTTTTGCCATCTTGGCGTTGTCGTACATACTAAACTTGAGCTTAAAATTTGACAACCCGAATGCGAAGAAAAGAGGCTTTTCATTCCTTATATTCTTAGTACTCGTAAAACTATCCCTACTGGGAGCCTATCAGTACTACTTAGCCGAAGACCATACCGAAGAGATGAATAGGCTAGAAGAACAACTCGCCACCAACGAACGACTGCTCGCCGAAAAACAGGAAGCGTACGCCTCGCGAATGGAAAAAGAGGAGAAAGAGTGGCTCTCCAACTTGGAAAGCATGTCCATGAGCGAAGAACAACTGAGCGAAGCCGTCTCGAACTTACGCGTAGTCGGAGTAGGGGATTCGGTCATGTTGGGAGCCATAGACGACCTCTATACCACTTTCAAAAACGGTTACTTCGATGCGAAAATTTCGCGAACAGCCTGGGTAGTAAAAGGCATACTAGAAGATTTGAGTAGCAAAAACCTCTTAGGTGAACCGATCGTTTTGAACCTAGGCGCGAACGGGGACTGCTCGGAATCTTGCAAAATCGAAATAATGAAAAAGTGCGAAGACCGGCAAGTATTCTGGCTAAATGTCACGAATGACGAAGATGTTCACATAAATGCTAGCCTCGCGTCCTTTGCCGAAAAATATCCGAACCTTCACATCATCGATTGGAATGCTATCTCGGCCGGACACCCCGAATACTTCTTCGCCGACGGCATCCATCTGACCGGAAAAGGGCGGGTAGCCTACACCCAAGCCATATACGATGCGATTTACCAGGTATACAAAGAACAATCCGAAGTCGCCAAAAACGAAATGATTAAAAACCACGAAGATGAACAAAAGAAAAAACTGACGATTTATGGAAACGGTCTCATCGTAAACGCTTTCGACGAAATCCATCGCCATTTCGAAGACGCCGCGTTCGCGACCGATAAGAACTACACCTTCGATACCTTATATGAAGAATTATCTACTGCGATTAAAGATGATACTTTGACGAACAGGGTAGTTCTCGCGTTCGATGAAACTTCCAAAATAAATATAGACCAATACCGCGAACTCACAAAACTATTAGAAAATCGGGAAGTTTACATCGTAAATACGACTAAAAATCTTTCGGAAGGTCTAGCCGAACTGAAGTCCGACTCGCTTTCGATTATAGACTTTCAAAGCGAACTAGCCAGTCACGAAGAGTACTTGCTGGCCGACAAAATACACCTCTCCGCCGAAGGAAACGAAGCACTGAGCATACTTCTAAAAGAAGCACTGACACCAAAAGAAAACTGAAGGAAAATCCTTAATGTGTGGACGACTTCAGTTCTTTTATATGGTTAAAAAATGCACCTCTAAAATTTGACAAAAAAAAATAAGGGTGCTAAACTTATAATTATCAGTTCTACAAAAGAAAGGACAATGAAGAAGTAAATGATAGTAACTATCGACAAAAAAGCTTTAGCGTGTGCTTTGGGTCTTGGGCTTGCCACCGTTCTCATCGCCAAGCCTAAAACTGACAACTTACACATTAAATTATCTAGACCGATAGATAGAATACGCTCTCAAAACGCAATAGTTTTAGCTGACGAACTTCGAATAAAAGAAGACGAAGTATATTTAGAAGATTCGTTTTGTGAAAATGTAGAAATAATTCCTTTGAAAAATCGAACTACCGGTCACGAAATGCCAACTATAGTAGGACATTTGCCGGCGAATTATGCCGAACAACTATCGAAAAGCGGACTCTGTATGGGCACTCAATTGGACAGGGTTGAAGCCCTTTCCATCAAAATAGAATCGAATGCGAGTCTTTCCTGGCTCGGCTCCTGTCCGCACCTTCGCGAACTTAAACTGAACTTCGATGAGGACGTCGATGTTTCTTCGATTGACATCGAAGTAGACCTACCGTGCCTCACACATCTTACGATTACTTCGACGGCCACAAATTATTATGAAGACCCAAAAATCTGGGAGCAAGAAGCCAAAGAACTCAGGAAAGGTAGCTTCAAAAGATTGTATAAATCCGATTACGATTCCGCAAAAGACGCTTATTATAACACGGAAACTGTACCAGTCGCCATCACCGACGAGATGTACGCTCTTTTGAAACACTGTCCAAACCTCGAAGAACTTAATTTGAATCCCATCAGTTATACTCGCGACACCGACCTCTCTTGGATCGCGTGCTGCCCCCACCTCCAAAGACTCGCGATGACGATATTTTTCGAAGACTACTGGGATTTAAACGGACAACTGCCCGACATAATCGCCAATCTCGACGAACTTGAAACCCTCACGATTTACACCAACGCGAGCCTTTTGAGTGATTCCGACTTGAAACTGATTAAAGATACTTTGACCAAAGCCGACATCGGCCAAATTACCTACGCGAGTCTCGTCGCCAAAGACTGTTTCTCTTTTACCAAAATCGACGAAACTTCGACCCTCAGTCCCGGCGAAGGAGACCGTCTAGACTATTACGACCTTCCCGATATAGATACCCTCGACTTCTCTAAGATAGGTATCTATGGAGCTGGCATTTACATCGACGAAGACACCATCGATTATCTCGAATCCATTGGAACGACTATGAATTTCGATGGACGATACACAGTCGAAGACATGAAAACCATATCGAAGAGAATAGATAAAGTGGCCGCCTCCATTCTTGTCGATGCAGGTCCTACAGATGAAGATAAACTGATATCGATTCTTCACTATATACTCAAAGAATTCCATTATGGTTCGACCGACAATTCCATTGACGTCGTTGAAACCTATTACAAAGATGGAAAACTTTATGCCCCTTTCCACGGCACGAGCCTCGTATGTGGCAACTATGCTTCCCTTCTTTGCGCTCTTCTCGAACGTGCCGACATCGAATCGTACTATATAAGGAATGCCAAACATGCCTGGGTCCTCGCCAAAATAGACGGAACTTATGCCTATATCGACCCGACAACCCTAGATTCCACTTACGACAAAGCAATTGCGAAAGGCCTCAGCCCCACAAAGGCTTTTGCACTCATTCAAAATCATTATATGTACTTGAGAGACCCATTAGAAATCGAACTTCGCACATTGAAACGCGAAAACGACGACTTCTACTATGGTGCCAAAATTCCAGAATGGCTCGACATATATTCTCCACTATATCGAAAAGAGACTCGATTCAAAGAAATAAGACTGGATAATTGAGTCTCTTTTCTTGCGTCGAAATAGGCCTTATGATATAATTAAATCGAAATAGGAGGTCACGATATGCCCATTCCTTACTTACTGACGATTATACTCGTAATTCTGATTACCTCGCTTGTCTTTTACTTACACAAACTTTTAGATACCAAAAAATCTCTCGAATTAGAATACGAAAAACTCGATTTCTCCATTCAAAAGAGATGGAACTCTATCCCGCGCTTCATCGAAATTATAAGACCGTATATCGAAGGCGACCCTCAAGCAGTGAAATCGATTGAAGAAATGATACTATTGCGAAACACGACTTACGACAACATGAACGAACGAAAGAAAATTGCCGTCGACCTCGACCTTGCCGACAAAATACCTCGCTTGCTCGCCCTTGCTCAACAAAAGGGAGCATCCGAAACTCGAGTATTCCAAAACCTGAAGGCAAAACTCGAAAAACTCGAAGAAGAAATCTCCCACCGGCATGGAGAATATGCGAAAAGCATAAATCGATATAATCGCATGCTCACCAAATTTCCGACGAACATTCTTGCCAAAATATTGAAATGTTCCCCCAAAGAAAAAGTCGAATACGAAAATAGAAAATAAAAAAGAAAAAAATGTAGGTGTTAAATGAAAGAGAAGTTACTAAAAAAAGTTGCCCATGCGATTATGATTGCCCTGATTCTTCCGGTGACGGTCTTTGCCGAATCGAAAGAATACGTCCCCATAAAAGATTCCATTTCTCGCACGATAGACTCAGTCGAAATAAACTCTTTGCACTTCGTAGATAACACGAACCTTCCTTCTGACAATTTTGGCCTCGTCGCCGACGTGAACAACCGTCAATCGAAGAAAGTGACTCTCAAAGTCAAGTTGAGCTACTACGACAAAGACAAAGTCCTACTGTATTCGAATATAGAAGAATACCCTCTACTTCCTCAAAAAGACAATGCCCTGATTTCCATGCTCGACCGGCGCCAGAATCCCAAAGTACAAGTCGCCGATTTGGCCTATTATTCGGTCGAATTCGAAGTAAAAGAAACTACCAAAGAGACTACGAATACTGCCATTCCAGAAGTGTGTCTTCAAAATTCCTACAATCTGACCGACTACAAAGTTTCCATCGAGATTTCTAAAGACGCCATCTATACGGTCGAAGAATCCTTTGTGGTCGATTATGTGGACGACTCCAAAATTCTCAAAAAACTGATTCCTACTAAACACGTCATCAAAAACAGAGACGAATCTTTTTCCACCTATCATCTCAAATTCTTGAGTCTCGACCCTGCTCAAAACATCACCAAAACTTTTCAAGTGGTGAATGGCACAGTTATCAAAATCGACGACCGCGACAGTGAATCTACCAAACTCGAGCACACCTTGAAATACGTCCTTGCCAAAAACGATACATCAAAAACGGAACACTTCGACTTTGCCATATCGACGGCCAACTGGAATGCCTGTCTCGACGACATCTCCTTCGAGATAGAATTTCCCGACCACATCGACGCCTCGGCCATTCAATTCGTCTCACGAGATGGCAAAAACCTGAGCTCTAAAACGATTATCAATAAAACGGGTAACAAAATAGTCGGAGTTTACCGAGGTCCACTCACGGACGACACTTTAAATATTAGTTTATTCTTAGATGACGATTACTTCGAGCATTCACATGGACTCGGAACCATTTTAGTGTTTGCAATTCCGGCGGGAATGGTAATTCTCTCTGGTCTACTTTGGTTCCTCTTTGGACGCGACAAAAGAATAGATTCGCACAATTCGGGTAAACTACCCGCGAATAGAGACTACATGAAGCTCGCTTTGGCTTCGAAAGGCGAACTCTCCTATAAAGATGTCATCGTTCTAATCATGAAACTCGCCGAAGATGGTTACATTGAAATTGTCAAAAAAGAGACCGATGAAAATCGCGCGACATCGTATTACGAACTCGTCAAGCTGAAAGAGTATGCCGGTCGCGACGCGATTGAGAAAAAACTGCTCGCCGACCTTTTCGACTCGTGCCTCACGAGCATAAATGAAGACATGCTCGAAAACAATTACAAAAAAGGCAAAGCCTCTAAGAAACTCAAAGACTTGCGAACTTTGACCGCAAACACGAAAAACTTGAAAGGAAAATTGACGACCACCGCCGAAGAGATTATCGAGGCCACATACGACCGTCACTACGATAAACTCTACGAAAAAACGGCGACGATGCTATCCAAAGTCACTCGCACCTTCGAATACTTGATTGCGTTCTCTCTCTTTATCATTCCGACGAGCGAATATGGTACCATAGAAGATATTCTGATTATTTTCTCGCTTCTCTTTATGAGTACGATTGCCATTAAAGAAATACTCGCAAAATCGCAAAACCCTCTCACCCGCATAGGAGCCCTCATCATGGTTCTCTTGTCGATTCTGGTAAGTCGAGTTACTCCTCTTTGGGAAACTCTTTTCTACGAACACATCTACGTTTATGGTTTTCTCTTCGGATTGATTATGATCGTAGTAAACCGCCTCTTTACCACTTTTATGCCTAAAAAGACGGAACGAGGATTGAAACTTTCGCGTGAACTATCCTCTTTAAAAAACTATCTCCAAAACATATCCGAATCCGACTTCCAAAAACGAATCGAAGATGACCCACTATACGGAGAAAATCTCTTCCCATACATCTACCTTCTAGACCTCGAAGACACCTTTTTCGAAAATCGCGAAATACCGATTCCGAAATGGCTCAAAAATGCCGAGAAAACGGACCTCACCCATCTTGCGAGTGACCTCAAAATGATGTTTACTCAAAGATAGATTGTGAAAAATCTGTCTTTTCTTATCTAAAAGTGCAAGAAAGGATGAATAAATCTCTCGATTGTGCTATAATATCTCATATAGAAAACAAAGGTGATAATATTGTCTCTTACACTAAAAAGAATACTCGCATACACCGTCGACATCATAATAGTATCGATTATCTCGATGGCTCTTTCGGTGAGTCCTCTCAATCCCAAACACGAAGAAACAACTGAACTTCAAGCGGAACTAACCGAAATCGCGGACGACTATACGGACAAAGTGACCGACGCGGACGGGGAGGACGAACAAAAAGAACTCCTCGCCGAATTCACGGACATTGCCTCGGATTACACTAAACGCATAGTTCAAAACTCGCTTGCCGAAACGATTATCTCGATAACTTGCGTAATTCTCTACTTCGCAGTATTCGCCTACTTCATGGAAGGCCAGACGATAGGTAAACGACTCGTAAAAATTCGCACGGTGAACAAGGATGGCACTCGCTCGTCGTTCGCACGACTGCTCGTCCGCAGCATCTTCCTCTTCGAGCTTCCATTCAAGATATTGCCGATAATACTCGTCTACACCTGTGATGTGCTTACCTTCTACTCGATAAACTTAGCCGTGTATTATCTCACCTACGTCTACGAATTCATACTTATCGCCCTCATGCTCGGTCGCGAAGACAAACGTGGTCTCCACGACCTGATTGCAGGAACCAAAGTCGAAATGATTAGCCAAAGCGCTATAGAACAGGAGTAAAATATGAACGACTATGTAATATACTATGGATTGACCTTTCTCGCTTTTATAATAACCGTTGGAGCCCAAATATTCGTAAGTGCTACCTTCAGCAAATACAAAAAAGTTCCAAATATGAAAGGTAAGAGTGGGGCAGAAGTCGCCCGTGAAATCCTCGATAAAAACGGATTATCCGACATATATGTCGTCGAGACTAGAGGAACACTTACGGACCATTATGACCCTAAAAGAAAAGTCATAAGACTTTCGAGCGACGTCTACCATAAAGAATCTATCGGTTCTGTCGCCGTCGCCGCTCACGAATGCGGACATGCCATCCAGGACAAAGACAACTACACCTTCATGAGGATACGTGCATCCCTCGTGCCATTCGTAAACTTTTCATCCTATGCTGGCTACTTTGCTATCGTCATAGGTCTGATATCGGGACTTACGAATCTCATCTGGCTCGGTATCCTCTTCGAAGTAGTCATCCTCCTATTTCAATTGGTGACTCTTCCCGTCGAAATCGACGCCTCCAAGCGTGCTCTCAAACAACTCGAATCGATGGACACCCTTTCCAAAGAAGAATTGGACAAAGGAAAACTGGTCCTCATCTCCGCAGCTATGACCTACGTCGCCAGTGTTGCCGCGGCTGTATTGGAACTATTGAGACTGATCTTGCTTTATGGAGATAGAGATAACTAAAAAGTTGATAAAGACTCTCACCTTATCAACTTTTTATTATGGGCTTATTCAAGAACTCGAACTCCGTACTCTCATCCCCAGTCAAATCCTTGTAAATAGAACAAGCTACATTTTCTATCTCTCGAACTCTGCCTTCGCTCTTGTACACCAATTTATCCGAATCAAACTCCTTCAAATAACTCTTGCCCTTCGAATTGAACCCGAGTACTCTGTACTCCTTAAACGCCTCGTCCATATCCGTTTTTTCTATCCCGAGAAGCACGTGCACGAGCATTCTTCTAAGGCGAGAAGTCGTATATCTCTTGGACTTGATTGCTTCCAATAACTCATCGTAACTGTGAACTTCGGTTATGACACTCTTGAGTTTATTCTCAAGTCCCTCGTCGACACCCAAAAATCTCTTCAAATCCTTGTCCGTCAAAATTCTAAACTTCAACATCTCGAACATCTTTCCGTAGTTTACTTCATTTATCAAACTCTCGTCGTATCCGGGAATGTAATTCGAGATAGGGGAGTCTTCCGCAAGTTTGGCCCTGATGTTTTGAGCACTCACAATCGACTCACAACTGTCCGTGTCGTTAAAACTGTTCGTCCTTCTGATAGTAACGGGCTTTATGCGCTTGTCGATGGCCTGTATGGCCTTGATATAACTGACTCCGAGCAAATCGTTGCTCTCTAGCTTTACCTCCAAGACTCCGGACAAACTGGAAGGATAGTTGGAACCTTTCTTGAGTTCGGCTCGTACCTTCTCGTTAAACTCCGTGTCGCTTTGCAAAGTCGCGATGTCCGTAAGCAATCCTACGTCGTCGCATTCGCTTCCGAACACCAAAGCCTCGATTCCGCACTCGCTCAAGATTTTGACCGCATAGTAGGCGAAATAATCACCCGAATTCGTCCCGAACAAGACGGGCAATTCTAACACCAAATCGACCCCGTATTTGAGAGCCAATCCAGCCTTGTTCCACTTGCTCATGACGGATACTTCTCCCCGTTCCAAAAAATACCCACCTAAGACGAGAACGATGACCGCATCCGGATACAACGCGCGAACCTTCTCGATATGATACAAATGACCATTGTGGAAAGGATTATACTCACAAATGATACCGACCGCGCTCACAGGCTACACCTCCATTCACTAAATATGACCATATTATACAAGATTTTCCTAAATTAAGCCACACTAAATACGAGAGGTGAAAAAAATGTACCAAAAAACGAGAAAAATACCTTTGAGCCATTACTTTTGGATTTTCTTACTTGCCTCGGTAATCGGAACTTACTACGAAGAGATACTTCACATCGTAAACTACTTTATGAAACATCATACATTCCATTACTCCAGACGAAGTGGACTCTTCTGGGGGCCGATAAGTCCCGTCTACGGTTTTGGTGCCGTTCTATTCCTCTTCATATTGGGTCGCAAAGAGAGAAGCAAACCTAAACTTTTCGTCTGGTCGGCCATTATCGGTGGCCTTGCCGAATATTTGATGTCCATCGCCCAAGAACTATTGACGGGCACGACCTCCTGGGATTATAGTGATAAATTCTTAAACATCCAAGGTCGTACCACGATTCCATACATGCTGGGGTGGGGACTCGCTGGTTTAATCCTCGTCGCCTGGGTTTATCCTAAAATTGTTAAACTCCTATCCAAAATACCAGAAAAACCTTACAAAATAATCACTTCTATACTGTTCGTTTTAGTGTTCGTAGATATTCTAATTACTTGGACAGCTGTAGCTCGCAAAGAAATGAAAGACCGCGGAATCGAACCGTACACCTTCATAGGAGAATTTTACGACTCCCATTTTGACGAAGAGTACATCGAGAAAAAATACCCAAACACAGAGGAAAAGGAAGAATAAAAAGTTATCAAAAGATTGTAAATTACCGAAAATGAGTTGAACATCCACAGATTATGTAATATAATGCAAATGAAGGAAGAAGGTGGCCTCATGAAAAAGAAAGCTACTGCACTAGACATTGCAAACTGGTTTCTTTGGTATAACAACGAACAACAACTAGAACAATTGCAAGAAGAAAATGACTACGATGTATACGAAGGACTTACCCATCTAAAAATTCAAAAGTTGCTATACTACGCTGAAGGAGTCTATTCTGCGATTACTTCTGAAGATCTTTTCGACGAAAAAATATACGCATGGCAGCACGGTCCTGTTGTCCAAGAAGTCTACGCCGAACTATCTAGATACGGACGGAAAGAAATATTTTTCTCATCAGAAAATTGGCAAACCATAAAAGAAATGAATGAAGATACAAAATTATATAACATTCTACGAATTGTATACGAAAATTTTGCAGGGTACACAGCCTGGCAGTTGAGACAAATGACTCATGTCGCCGGAGGGCCTTGGCAAATAACCGTGGATTCTAAAGGACTTAAAAGCGAAATCGATAAGAAAGAAATTAGAGAATATTTTTTTAAAAATATCGTTTCATAACAAATGAGTAAATCTCCAAAAAACAACATAAAAATCGACAATCCGACTATAAACAAAAAATTATGCGTTCAATGTAATCCACAAAAATATCTCAAATTCAGTCTTGCCTATATTTCCTACGAATCTGGCGAAGCTAAAAATCAAGATGTTTCGAAACTATGGCAAAGGATGAGATGGTTGAGTAGAGAACCCTATCAAAATATGATTTACGAACACGGCAAAGACAAAAAGTTATGGTTCGAAACACTGCCATTGACTGAAATCTCCAAAGAAGTTCCTAAAGAATTCCGCGAAATTTTTCCATCTATAACGAACGAAAAATATAGTGTCATGCGAGTCTATCCTTCAGGTACTCCCAATGGAACAGCAAATCCCCGAATAATAGGAATAATAAGAAATACAATATTTTACATTTTCTATTTAGACTGGGACGGCAAATTATACAACCACTAAACAGCAAAACGACCGCACAAAAAGGTCGTTTTAATATTTACCCTCGAAAAAATGCAAAACATACACAAAAATACCCTCGAAAAAATGCAAAACATACACAAAAATACCCTCGAAAAAATGCAAAAATCGTACAAAAATACCCTCGAAAAATCGCAAAATAGCGCCTAAAACCCGCATCATTAGGGGATTTCTTTCTTGACTCAAAATAAATTTAGCACTACTTATTGACAAGTGCTAAAAATGGTGGTAAATTTATATACGAAAGGACTGAAATATATAAATGAAAAAACAAGAATTTAAAGCCGAGTCCAAAAGACTCCTCGATTTGATGGTCAATTCCATCTACACGAACAAGGACATCTTCCTAAGAGAGATAATCTCTAACGCTTCCGACGCGATAGATAAACTCTACTACGAATCTCTTACGAACGATGCAGTCGAACTCTCGAAAGACGACTTCCACATTCGCGTCTCCTTCGACAAAGATGCTCGCACGATTACGGTGAGTGACAATGGAATAGGTATGAACGAGGCCGAGTTAGACCACAACCTCGGAACAATTTGTGAAAGTGGTTCACTCCTCTTCAAGAAAGAGAACGAGAACCGCGAAAATATCGATGTCATAGGTCAATTTGGAGTAGGATTCTATTCTGCCTTCATGGTCGCCTCTAAAATCGAAGTACTATCTAAACACTTCGGTGAAGAAGAAGCTCATCTTTGGGAATCGGACGGTTCGGAAGGCTACACTATAAAGAAAGCAAAGAAAGACTCTTTCGGTACGGACATAATCATCCACTTGAAGCCTAACGATGACGACTACGAGTACGACAAATACCTAGACCAATACACCCTCGAAAGCATCATCAAAAAGTATTCGAACTACATTACCTATCCGATTATCATGGAGAAGACCGAACACGTCCACAAAGAAGACTCCGACGAACACGAGGATGTGGTAAAAGACGAAGTCATCAACAGCATGACTCCAATTTGGAAAAAGAGTGAGACGGAAGTGACCAAAGAAGAATACGACGAATTCTACACGGACACTTACTACGACTACGAAAGTCCTGCGCGAGTGTTTAGAAACTCCGTAGAAGGAAAATGCACATATACTTCGCTTCTCTTCATTCCTAATCATACTCCGTACGACTTCTACGGCAAAAACTACGAACGCGGAATCGCTCTTTATTCGAACGGTGTGATGGTCATGGACAAATGTCCTAAACTCATCCCCGAATACTTCGGCTTCGTAAAAGGACTAGTAGACAGTCCGGACGTCTCATTGAACATTTCTCGTGAGATTCTCCAAGAAGACAAAGAAGTAACTCTTATTGCCAAATCCTTAGAGACGAAAATCAAAAAAGAACTCGAAACGATGATGGCTGAAGATAGAGAAGGATACGAAAAATTCTTCGAAAACTTCGGGCTTCAACTCAAATTCGGCGTCTATAACGACTTCGGTATGCACAAAGACGACCTCAAAGACTTGTTGATATTCTACTCTTCTAAAAACAAAAAGATGGTCTCCCTAAAAGAATACGTCGATGCTATGCCAGAAGGGCAAGATAAGATTTACTACGCTTGTGGCGAAACGTACGACAAGATAGACCTCATGCCTCAAATCGAATCTTTCAAATCGAACGACTACGACGTTCTTTACTTGAAAGACTACATCGACGAATTCGCTCTTCAAGTATTGAGAGAATACGACAGTAAAGAATTTGTCAACATTTCGAAAGAAGACGTCAACCTCGGTACAGAAGAAGACAAGAAAATGCTCGACGAAGAAAACCAAAAGAATGCCGACATGCTCGCATTTATGAAGGAAACTTTGAGCGAATATGTCAAAGACGTCAAGTTTACAAACAAACTCAAAAATCATCCCGTCTGCTTGACGAGCCAAGGCAACCTATCTGTAGAGATGGAAAAGGTCATCAATGCCATGCCGACCGATGAACACATCAAGGCAGAGACCATCCTCGAAATCAACAAAGACCACACCATAGCAGAAAAACTCAAGAACCTCTTTGAAACTGACAAAGATGAGCTCGCCAAATACGCCAAAGTTCTCTACTCTGAAGCGAGACTCATAGAAGGTTTGCCGCTCGACAATCCGACCGAGATATCCAATCTCGTATGCGAACTTTTGTCGAAGTAGAAGCTTTACATTCGAAAAAGATTATGCTATGTTATTAGTGAGAAAGCGAGAAAAAGTCGAAGCTTTCAAAAAAAGCGTGTGATTCCGACCGATAACAGGAACTGAAAAAAGCGTGCGATTCCGGCCAATAACAGGAACTGAAAAAAGCGGCGATTCCGGCCAGTAACAGGAGCTGAAAAAAGTGACTAGAGAACATTCTCTGGTTTTTTTCACAAAGACAAAATGCTAGAATACAAAACAATTTATCTGCATTATAAACTATAAATAAACACCTTTTTATTCCATAATTCGAATGATTTTGCTATAATACATTTAGGAGTAATTAAAATGGCTAAACAAGCAATATATCATGGTAATTATTGTAAAGTAGAACAACCACAAATCCTAGAAAGTAAACATTGTAAAGATTTCGGTACTGGTTTCTACTGTACAATTTTAAAAATACAAGCCGAAAAATGGGCTAAAAAATATGGCACACCTGTAATAAATGTCTACGAATACAATGAAAATCCAAAACTGAAAATCAAAGAATTTACTTTGATGACCGAAGAATGGTTAGACTTTATCATTTCGTGTAGAACAGGCAAAACTCATGATTACGATATAGTTATAGGGGCAATGGCTGATGACCAAGTATACAACTATATAGAGGATTTGCTTCAAGATAGAATAACCAGAGAAGCATTTTGGGAATTAGCAAAATTCAAATATCCAACCCATCAAATTGCTTTCTGCACTCAAGAAGCCCTAAAAACAATATCATTTATTGATGCGGAGAGTCCAAATGAATAGAGAGCCCCAAAAAGAAAACGACCTTTTCTTCACGTGTAGCCTCATCGAACACCTTGCGAGAAAGACGAACAACACAAAAAAATATATAGTGAACAAATTAGGAGAAAAAAATATCAGAAAGATTTACGACTTAGCCGAAGTTTATCATTCAGAAAACATCGAACAAGTCTCCGATAACTTTATCGAAGCCGCTGGAATAGAGAAGGGCACTTACGATATAACCAATTGTAAGAATCGTGTGCCCAGTTACTTCGAACTCGGCCGAATTTACACTAGATTGATTCTGAATGTAGACTCAAATCCCGAAAATCATATATCTACTTTGATTGACGTAATGACATCGTGGATTATAGAAAAAATAGATAACTACGACAGCAGTCTTTACTTCGAACCATCTACATATCAATACGAGTGTTACAAAGAAGGACGAATATTGTAAAGAGGAACACACTATCCAGTTCCTTTTTCTGTTTCCTAATCCCAATAATTTTGATATAATCATAACAGAAAAGAGTGATTATATGAGCATAGTCAGTTATGCCCTTAAAGGCAACCTAAAAAAATTTAACGAAAAGCTCAAAAAAGTGAGTGCCGACACGGGAATGAGCCTCTGGACCTTGAGATTCAAATTTCTAAATAGTTTTAGACTTCTAGGATGTGGTTACAGTGATTTTCTAAATTACGAACTCTACAATAAAACCAAAGAAGAACTCCTAGAATACGTCTCCATCAAAGACCAAGACAAATTCTACGAGATAGTGAGTCCTTCTGCCTACAAAACGGAATTCACTATAAAACCGAACTTCCTCAAAAATTTCTCGAAATATATCACTCGCGATTTCTTTGCGGGCGGAACGAAAGAAGAAATGGCTACCTTTCTAGATGCTCACGAAACATTCATGATTAAGCCTTACGACGGACTAGGGGGGCACAATGTCGAAAAGATGAGTAGAGAAGACATCACGGATAGAGATGCATTCTACGATAAACTCACGAACGAAAGATACTTCCTCGAAGAATACGTAGTTCAACATCCGGCCATCTCATCTCTCTGCCCGACTAGTGTCAACACGATTAGGATAATGACCTTCGCCTACGCTGGCCAAAGTGAAATCCTATTCGCGGCCATCCGCATAGGAAACGGAGAAGCCCACGTCGACAACTTCCACCAAGGTGGAATGGGTGTCCTCATCGACTTAGAAACCGGCCGCCTCGTCGGCCAAGCCTATAACAAAGACCTAAAATATTACGATAGTCATCCCAAAACGGGGGTCAAATTCGACAGCTTCCAAATACCGAATTGGGATAAGATAAAGAAAATGGTCCTAGAAGCTGCCTTGGTGAGCGACCACATCCACTGTGTCGGTTGGGACGTGGCCGTCACCGAAGATGGGGCGACCTTCATAGAAGGCAATCGTCGTCCTGGCTATGACCTCGTCCAAGTCCTCTCCAAAAGAGGCCGCAAAGACATCATGAGACATTGCCTCGACATAATAAACGAAACAGATGGGACGAACTACAAAATATGAAAATACTAGTAATACCGACTTGGTATCCGAACGGCGAAGACAAACTCATGGGTATCTATCACAAAGAATTCACCAACGCCCTCAACAAATACGGAATAGAAGCCGACATGCTCTTCGTGGATAGACAGAGACTCTCGAAACCGCTCTCGTATCTCTTCACCAAAAAATTCTACATCGACCACGAAGAAAATTACGAAGTATACGTCCAAAGAATGTTGAATCTACAGCCATTAGGATTCGACATCCAAATAAAATCCTATTGTAAGATATTGGAAAGAGTCTTCAAAAAATACTTGCAAGACAACCCTAAACCGGACGTTCTCCATGCCCAAGTGACCGTTCCCGCCGGATACGCCGCGGTCGAACTCGGGAAAAAATACGACATCCCCGTCGTCGTCACAGAACACGGGGGTCTCCTCGAACGCTTCTTTAAAGACGAACCCTTCAAAAAATACGGACTGTACGTTCTCGAGCATTCTACTTATACGACTGTGAGTCGATATATGAAAGACATCGTCCTCAAATACACCGACGTGTGCGAAGTTCTTCCTAATCAAGTAGATACGAGTCTTTTTGCCAACGACACGAAGAGAAGAATAAAAGGAACTTTCAACCTCATAACCGTATGTGCTCTTCGCGAAGGCAAACGCCTCGACATAGCCTTCAAAGCCATCAAAAAACTTGTGGATAAAGGCCTAGATATCCACTACGATATAGTCGGAGACGGCTTCTACGAAGAAAACTTCAAAAATGCCTGTCACGCAACGGGCCTTGACGACCACGTGACCTTCCATGGAAGAATGGACAAGCCGGCCATAGCCGAACTCATGAAAAGGGAACACGCACTCCTCATCTCGAGTGAAATCGAGTCTTTCGCCATTCCCGGAATCGAAGCACTGGCCTCCGGTCTCCCCGTCATCGCGACCGACTGCAAAGGGCCACGCGACTTCGTCGACGAGACGACGGGAATCATAGCTAAAGTAAACGACCCCGACGACCTCGCTTCGGCCATCGAAACTCTAATCGCCAACTACGACAAATACGACAAAAAGCACCTAGAAGAAGTCGCCTCGCGTTTTAGTGAAAAATCGGTAGTCGAAAAGGCCAAAAAGATTTATGAAAAGGCATCGAAAAAATCACTTAAGTGAGTTTTTTCTTATGAACTGAAACATTCAAAAAGCGAAGTCTTGAACTATCACCCGTCAAATTTGCATATTTTGAAAAAAAGTGGTATAATACGTCCATATTTAAAGGGGGAATACAAAATGAATACGACATATGACTTGATTTATCAGGATGGACAAAATCTACTTAATGCTTATAAACTCGACGAAGAATCTTGTACCAAATACCGTTCCACACTTGAAAGCACTTGCTCGAATCTAGAAGAAAGAAACAAGATAACACAGAATCTCATTCACGCTATCGAACAAAGAAACGTTCGAGAAGTCGATCAACTGATAAAGCTAGGAGCCAATCTCGATGGAATCGAAGACAAACAGACAGGGAACCTTATAAATCCACTCATCACAGCCATCAAAGCTGGTAGCATGGATGCCTTCGTTCGACTTTTAAAAGCCGGGGCCAACATAAACATCCAAGACCACTATGGTTACACGCCACTCATGTACGCCATCATTTATAGAAACATCGACATGTTTAGACTTCTCATAGCCTTCAAATCCGATATATTTACTCGAAACCGAATGGGCCAAAAAGCCCTCGACCTTGCCATCGAGTATGAACACATGTACGCCGAAAACGTCCTTGCTCACGTCGAACGCGAATTCGACCGCCAAAACCCAATCGCGGACACCGAAGAAGCTGAAATCTTAAAAGAATTTGCCGGCCATCTTATGAAAAGATGCCTCGTTCACTACGGTACTCAAATGCCTCTCGACGATTTGCGCATAATCGCTAATGCTCGTATCAAAGGAGAAAAAGCGAAAAACCAAGCAATTTTGCTCGATTTCATGGACGAACTCATCGAAAATGCTCCGATTTCCGATGGCATAATTCTGCTTAGAGAACATACGATGAAGAAAATAATTAGCAAAATGACGACAGCAAAAGAACCAGAAAAAAACTTTTCTATCTCTCCGACGAGCAAAGACTAATATTATAAGAAAAGAAAACAAATAAAGAGAAGCAAAAGCTGCCAAAGACGCAGCTTTTTTCCTCGTCGAAAACCTCACAATCATTTTCCATTTGCCTAGAAACATATATTGTAGTATAATGTTTACAAACAAAGAGGTGGCAAAGAATGAAAAAATTTTACAAAGAAAACAGAGTATTTGTAATATTGATGGGGATTGCTTTGGTTTGCATTGCGATAATGGTCGCCATGCTCGCTGGATACGTATTCAAAAGTTCGAACGGAGACAAATACGGAAACAGACTGGACGGAATTTCTGACGTCCTAATCGAAGATGACAAAAAAGGCGAAATGGAAGGCAAAATTCTCGAGATGGAAAAAGTCCAAGATGTTACGATAAACATTCACGGGAAAATCGTCAACTTCAACATCGACTTTGCCGAGGACGCGACCGTCGCCGAAGCTCAAAACGTTTCGATTGCTTGTCTCGATTTCTTCGAAGAAGACTATCTGAACTATTACGACTTAGAATTTATCATCACGAAAAAGACATCCGACGACTCGAGTCCAAATTTCCCGATGATAGGTTATAGAAAGGCACAAGCGTCGACCATTTCATGGTCTAACAACTCCAAAAAATGATGGTGAATTATGAAAAATAAGCGAAATATAATTATTGGCGTAATCGTAGGGATAATACTCGTCGTCGCTGGAATCCTGATATACTCCGTCCTTCATAACGAAGATGCTTTCAATGTTACCGAAAAAAAGTACATGATAGACAACAAATCGAACCTGAAATCGATATCGGTTCTGAATGACGCGAACATTTTTGGACGCGACGGTAAAGGAGTTTTCTACGACTTTCTCGATAGTCTCTCTTCTTCGACCGACCTCTCGTTCAACATAGTGACATCTACGGTTCAAAATCCGAGCACTGGTCTTTCTCTCACCAAAGGAATAATCCTTCCCGAAGATGCCAAACTTCTTTACACCGACCACTATGTTCTCGTCGGTAAAAAGCACGACTCTCTGACGAGCTTAGACGGCGTAATCGGAACGATTGGATATCTGACAAACGATGGCGAAATACTTCGCACCTATCTAAACGCATACTCGCTCACGACCAAAAACTACGACTCTAAGACCGCATTGCAAGACGGACTCACTTCGGATGAAGTGGACTACATCCTCGTCCCGCGCCTCGAATACTTGGACTTCGTCCTTTCGAACCTCTATTCCATCAACTATCACATGAGCGGAATGAAGGATTACTACTACTTACAAAACTCGGAAGATCAGACTTTGAACTCCATTCTGAACAAGTACTACAACAAATGGAGCAAAGACCACTTCCACGACTCCTTCAACAAAAGCGAGTACTCTCTATTCACGACCCAACTGAAACTGACCGAGAAAGAACTCGACGTCATCGACAACAAAAAGTACACCTACGGATTCATCAACAATAGTCCTTACGACATCAAGACGAGCGGAATGTACGGCGGAATAGTGAGCAAATACATCAAAGAATTCTCCGACTTCAGTGGTATAACATTCGAATACCAAGAATACAGCAAACTCGACAAATTCTCTCGCGCCTTGAGCAAAGGAGAAATCGACCTCTTCGTCAACCATTACTCGCTTACGACATCCATGGCCAACATCGATAGCCTCTACAACATATACGTAAGTTACGTCATGAACAATGCCGACTCTCGCGTATACGACTCCTTCGACTCCATAAAAGGCGAGACTATCTATGCCAAAGAAAATTCGGTCGTCGCAACTTATCTCAAAAATAAGGGAGTAAGCATCCTCACTTATAGAAACGACAAAGAACTCAAAAACATCTTCAAAAAGAACGGAATAGTCGCGATGGATTATGCGAACTATCTTATCTACAAAGAGACGAACAACGACGTAAACGAGCGATTCCGAGACGACACTCACACCGAACTTCTCTTCCAATCCGCGAACGATACGATGTTCAATAGACTTTTTACTTACTACATCAGCACGATAGACCAAAACGAAATACTTTTCACGGGTATAGACGACTACAATAGGGCAGTAGCGTCCGGTTCGCTCATCTACAAGATTACCAAATACGCGATAATAATCGTCCTTATGATAGGACTAGTCGTTCTCGTCGGTTACAAGATAGGTAAAAAAGCTTTCGTGAGAAAGAAAATCAAACGAAGCGACAAGATGAAATACATCGACCTTCTCACCTCGCTCAAAAACCGCAACTACTTGAACGAAAACGTTCCAATATGGAATCAAAATACCATCTATCCGCAATCAGTCGTCGTCATCGACCTAAATGGCATCCAAGAACTGAACGACTCCTACGGATACATCGAAGGCGACAAGCAGATACAAGCTGCTGCAAATGCCCTCATCAAAACCCAACTAGACAACTCCGAAATCATGAGAACCGATGGAAACGAATTCACCGTCTATCTCGTCGGTTATAGTGAAAAACAGATAATCAGCTATGTCAAAAAACTCACCAAAGAATTCAAAAATCTGCCACATGACAAAGAAGCGGCTATCGGTTTCAGCATGATAGAGGACGACGTCAAATTGATATCCGACGCTATAAACGAAGCGACAGAAAAGATGAAAGAAAATAAAGCTATAACTTCGGGTGCCAAAGATGAAAAAAAGATTTAAAAGATTTTATCGTAACCTAAGAGAGATACTGCATAGGCCGGACATGTCCATCTTGCCCGGTCAACTGGCGTTCTCTTTCTTTCTATCCCTAGTCCCGACTTTGACGATTCTCTTCTATGTCGCCTCGTTTCTACATATATCCATCACGGACGTCTCATCTTACTTCAACCTCTCGATTGACAATGCTCTTCTTGAGCTGATTACGCCCGTCGTCGAGAGTACGGAAGCCTCGTTCGGACTCTTCGTCCTTCTGATTGTCGGCATATACATGGCCTCGAACGGGACCAACTCGATAATCGTCACGGCCAACAACATCTACGGAATAGAACAGACCCCTTTTCTCGAAAGACGCATCAAAGCGATTATCATGGTTTTCATCATAATCCTTTTGCTTCTATTCATCCTGTTAGTCCCCGTCTTCGGTAGTTTCCTCATGAGCCTCATCATAAAAGTGACGGGCCAATCGGGTTTCTACGACGTCCTGAGCTTCTTGAAACTGCCGTTCTCGTGGTTCATCATATTCTTTTTCATAAAGATACTCTACACCATAGCCCCGGACAAACAAATACCGAGCGCCTACGTCAACTTCGGAGCCATGTTCACATCCATCAGCTGGATAGTCGCGACCCAAGTGTACCTCTATTACGTCGGACACTTCGCGAACTACAGTCTCTATTATAGTGGACTATCGAATATAGCCATTCTTCTCATCTTGGTCTATATCCTCTCGACCGTATTCGTAATCGGAATGGGTATAAACTACAAAGAAGAAGCCTACGAAATCCAAAAGAGAGAAAAACTCGCCGAACAAAAAAATGCCAAAAAGACCCAGCATAAATGAACACGAGTAGAGTACAATATTAGAGTACACACGAGTATTACTTAGTGTACACATTGCTCCTTCGTTTACTTGTTGATGAATTCATTTTATCAAGACTCCTAATCGTAAATGAAGAGTAATACTTAAATAGGTTTCGAATTGTGGGAACCTATTTTTTTGAACCAATAAACAAAAAGAGAGAAGACTTACTCCCGAGTCTTCTCTTTCAATTTTTCGTATTCCTTCAATATATAATCGTCCGTCATCCCGGCCAAATAATCTATGACCTTGCGATTCTTCGAAGTATTCACAAGATAATCTTCGCTCATCGAAGCCAAGTAACGATAATTTATCGAACAATCCTCGTCGTCGATGTTGTCCCTATAGTACACGAACAATTCGTTGAAAACTCTATCGTAAAAAGCCAAAGTCTCTGTCGTGTTCGCCCTGCTGTAGATATGCTCGACACTGAATTTTTTCAATGCTTTGATGGCCTTCAACACCTCGTCAGACAACTTTATATAAGGTTTGTTCGTGCTGTTTTCGATGATGTCCAGAGTAATCGTATTGACTATCTCCCGATTCGTCCTTCCGAGCACACTAGTGATACTCTCCGGCACCTCGTCCTCGCTCAAAACGCCGAGTCGAACCGCGTCTTCGATGTCTCGCCCCAGGTAACCTATCATATCCGAAATGCGAACGACACATCCCTCCAAAGTCATCGGTACGAGAGCTTTGATATGATTTATGTCTTTATAACACTCTTCGTAATCGTGCAAAAAATCTTCCTTCGTCTTCTTCCGCGGTCTGTATTCTCCCTGCACGAACTCTCCGTTGTGGCACAATATTCCATCCAATACCTGCACGGTCACGTTCGTTCCGCACCCGTTGTTCTCGAGCACCATGAGTTCCCTTACGCTCTCGACATTGTGAGCAAAATGTTCACCTAAATACTTCATACTCACTTCGTCCAAAATTTTTTCTCCTGGATGTCCGAATGGTACGTGACCGATGTCGTGACCTAACGCGATGGCTTCGATTAAATCCTCGTTCAAAGATAGAGCCCGCCCGATGGTCCTCGCAATCTTGGCGACCAACTGCACGTGGATGATTCTCCGACTGACGTTGTCGTTATGCCAATGCGTAAACACCTGCGTTTTATCGATATATCGGGTATACGAAAGCGAATGGATAATTCTGTCCGTGTCCCTAAAAAAGTTCGGCCTCATGTCATCTTCGAGAGGGTAAAGCCTTATCGCATCCGCATCTCTCGTCGCATACTCCGAAAAATTCGCCTCATTCTTGAGCATAGTACTTCTAATGTCCATAACATACCTCCAAAAAAAGTATACCACAAAACGACTAATTATGCTAAAATTAAATAGGGGGATAGTTATGAAGAAGAAGTCCACTATCTATTACGTTCTCGTATTTGTAAGTCTATGTATCTTGGCGGCCTTTTTTCCGCTTACCAACTCGGACATCGCTTGGTCTTTAGAAGGCCTCGACGACCTCACATCCGTCTTGAACGTACGCGGCACTTCACTTTTCGCGACCATCCTAACTACTTTATTTATCGAATACAAAAGTCTCAGAATAATCACTTTCGCCATACTCGGCACGAGTCTTTTTGCCATCCTCAAAAACATCGTAGATGCCAAAAACCACGTTCTCATCTTCATTTCTTACTTTCTATTCTTTCTTCTCGACCGAGCAACCATCGCGACCGCATCCGTCCAAGTCCACGGATTCGCGACTTATTTAGTCGGGACGATTTGCACTTTGCTCTTTCTGAAACTGCTCATCTCTAACTCGATTACGAAAGTGAATTATTTTGCACTCTTCTTTCTCGGTCTGATACTCTCGAACCTCGACCTACCGTTTTCGTTCACCATACTCATCTTGACCATCGCTCACATCGTGAGTAGGGAAGACCAACATGATTTTCACGGCTTCGCTCTTCTCGCTGGTGAAATTTTAGGAATCATATATGCTCTTTCACACGTCAGTTTTACTTATACGGGATTTTCCTACAATCTTCTTCACGAATTCATCCCGTCGATATGCGGAGTAAACTTCCTCGTAATGCTCGTCTTTTCGAGCCTCGTCATGATTGAAGCTATCAAAATATTCACGAGTGGCAAGACGATACGAGCGACTCTGGCCATATTCGGTATAAGTTCTTTTCTGTTCTCATCCCTTCTTTGCACGAACGATTACTTGAACTACATTACCTTCATCATCTATTCTGTCTCGAGCCTCTACGTTCTTTTAAACGTCACGAACTCGCGACTGTTCAAGTACAAAATCTCGGCCTATTACATCTTCAAATTCGCATACTTCCTCTTGCTTGGCGTTTTTGGCAACATAAACCCAGGCAGCACCTTATTCCTCTATACAATAGATATGCTAATCATCCTAGAACTCTATAACCACATCCTGCCTAGAGACTTTCTTACCCCGATTTGGCTTGCCGTATTCTTGGTATTTGCTGGAGCCAACATCTACGTATACCGCGACACATCCCTAAAATACGACCAAATGAATTTCTTCCTAAAAAATAAATTGGAATGCACGACCGAACAACCGATTACCTTGCCGAGCAAATTCGCGACCGACTACTTAACGAACCATATCCCCATCGACCAAACTAGCATCCAAAACTACATAGAATACTATGGAATAGACGTCTACGACAAAGACAGAGTAATAGAAATCGAGTTACGAGAGAATAACGAATAAGATAATATAATCGAATAATCTCAACAAAAGAAGTAGGATTCAAGCATATTTTGATACAATACTCTCAAAGAAAGAAGCATACAGATGAACAAAAACGAAAAAAACTATGACCTTAAACGCGAAGCAATTCTATCCCAAAAACAAATTGAACTTCATCCCGAAATAACCGCACTTTTTCCAAATCCTTTAGCCGGCCTCGCATACCGAATAGAAAAAGAAGACCCGATAGCCAACATCAAAAATTGGCTTCGTTATAGGATATGCACCAAACTACATCTCTATACGGTCGAAGAATTCGACTGCGACACGACCCCGCCAGTTCTAGACATGCTTAAACGCCTCCTTACCGTCTCTGATTCAGAAATCACAAAAATAGAAGAGAGAAGATTTCGCTTAGAAAACGGAATAATCCTAGAAACCGACACGATGTACTCGTTTGCCACACCCTTTAACATCTTCATGAGATATCTCTTGAAGACTCGCAAACTAGACCCGAACTTCGTCGAGGATTATATGCGCATATTCGAACTATCCAAACCTAAAGAACCGTACCGGGACCTTTACTTTCTTGCGAATATGGATGCTTGGTACGAAAAAGTCGAAGATGACCCCCAAATCGCTCGCGTATTCAGGCTCTTCGACGAATTTGCCGTTCTCACCCATACGCTCGGTAACATGACCCTCGTCCCATTGCACTACAATGTAGCTCGTTCCTCCGAATGCTGGGACGAAACACTTCTCGAACTCCAAAACATTCGCAAGCGAAGCCACGACATAAACTTCGATTGGTACTTCGACCACTTCGACCTCTTCGCTTATGACGTTTTCTTCGAAAACGGAGTACACGCCGACTCTCGAATCGCCGAAATATACGACCGTGAATGCTTTGACATAATCGCCTCAGCATCCATAGGTCTCGAAACTCTAAACCGTAACATATGCCGCCGCGGAGAAATATTACTTCAAAAACAAAAATCCGTTTAAAAATTCCTAACCTCAAAACGAAATTGCTAGCATTTAAAAACGCTAGCCTTTTTTTGAGAATGTTCACGTACTTCCGTTATTAAAGCCCCGTCCTTAATGAACAATTTGCATAATATAAAAGTAGGGTAAGAATAACTTTGCCGACCGAAGAAAGTTGGATTTAGTATGAAAAAACTGGACAAAATTTTTAAAAATGCTCATCGACAGAAAATAGATGAGACGACCAAAATTGTGATTATGAGTGATTGTCATCGAGGAGCCGGAAATCAATACGACAACTTCATCAAAAATCGCAATATATACGACGCGGCCTTGAACTACTACTTCAAAAACGGATTTACTTACATCGAACTTGGCGATGGCGACGAGATGTGGGAAGTCACGAATTACAAAGAAATCGTCGAAGAACACATCGAAACGTTCAAAAGTATAAAGAAATTCCACGACGCCAACCGATTGATAATGATTTATGGAAATCATGATACTGTGAAAAAAAATCCGGCCATATTGAAAAAACACTTCTCCGAATACGTCGACAAAGAAACTAAACAAAAGAAAGAACTCTTTACCGATTTGAAAGTGTACGAATCGCTCGTTTTAGAATACGACAAATACGACATTTTCCTGATACATGGCCACCAAGCCGACTTTTTAAATAGCACCCTATGGCCTCTCGCCCGTTTCTTGGTACGTCATCTCTGGAGTCACCTCGAGCGAATAGGCATCAAAGACCCGACTAGCGCGGCCAAAAATTATCGAACAAAAAACAAAGTCGAGAAGAAACTGCAGAATTGGAGTCGCGAACACGACAAAATACTCATTGCCGGACACACCCACAGGCCCGTAATGCCATCCACAGGCAGTAGCCTCTACTTTAACGACGGAAGTTGTATCCATCCGAACGGAATTACCTGTATCGAAATCGAAAAAGGAAACATAACCTTGGTAAAATGGAATCTCGACGTGAACGAGGACGAACAAATCGTCGTCGAAAGATATATCATAGACGGAAATGAAACTCTCGAAAACTATTTCCAAGTCACCCGCGAAAACTAGTTCGCTTCTTTAGGGCCTAGGCCGTCCCGCCATTCTCCAAACCAGATTAATATATAACAAAGGAGGTGAACTATGAAATATTTTCTCTTAGTTTTTTTAGTTATATTGCTCATCATCCTCCTCGTTTGGTATCTTCACCGCAGAAAATGGGCTATTAGAAAAGTGAAATGTACACCCGACTGGGAAAAACTGATGTACGTAAATTCTTTTCTAAAACCTTTCGGCTTTTCGTTCGACCTCGAATGTGACATAGTCGTAACAGGTGAGGATGTATGGCAAAAAGATATGGGCTACACGGACTTCTACGACTATCATGCTCCCTTCTTCAACATGGTCATGGACGCTTTCCCACTGTACTTCGATTACGATGGAAAAAATTATCGCATCGAACTGTGGAAAGGTCAATATGGCATAACGACCGGAGCCGAAATAGGCATCTACATTCACGACGACTCCTGTCCTAAAGGATTTTATCGAGCCGCTACCGACGATGAACAACTGAAGATGTGGTTTCAACTCGACAAAAAGTGCAACTTGTTCACGCGCTGTGACAAAACGTGGTGGCTCACCGGATTCGACGTCGGAGTATTTTCTAAACCCAAAAATTTGAAGATGACCGTCTGTATCGAATTCCCGACCTGTGAAATGCGTATGGCCTTCGTTCGTTCTTTGGTAGAAGCAGGCTATTCCTGCTGCCAACTGAACATTCTTGGTAACACAGTTTGCTTCGAATACTGTACTCCCGGCCACTATAAGCCGAACCGCTGCCATCGTCTAATAAAATGCATTGCCCAAATGTACAATCGTATCAACTGCTGCCTATACATGCATCTAACTAGACCATTCAATAGGACACTAGATAAACTTACATACTTGAGATTCATGCTACCTTGCCTA
This sequence comes from uncultured Muribaculaceae bacterium, assembly GCA_964472425.1. Classification (GTDB taxonomy): domain Bacteria; phylum Bacillota_I; class Bacilli_A; order RF39; family UBA660; genus RUG11867. Next base: position 28,052 of record CAYYLF010000011.1, read on the forward strand.
TATCGGCATGTCATTCGCATGAGTATTCCGCGAAGAAAGCAAAAGAAAAAAATCAAGGCAAATAAAAAACGATATTCTATGAAAAAATCTTAAGAATTGAAAAGAGACCTCTAATCTTTTAGAAGTCTCTTTTCGATTAACCCTATAATCTCGTACAATATGAAGGAAATTATGATGAGCACGACTATGCCCGACAACACCAAATTCAAATTGAATAGCCGAGTACCATATATGATTAGATATCCTACACCTTTCTTGCTGACCAAGAACTCTCCCATGATGACTCCGACTAATTATGTATGGAGAGAAAAATTTAACTATTAAAAGCATTTATTCATAGCCATTAATTTGGTATAATATAATTACTATTTTTTATTTGATTTGAAAAGAAAGGGGAGGTTTGTTTTGAATAATTTAGAAGTTATTAGTAGTACAGAAGAGTTTTTAGTTTTTAAAACGCAAGAACGAGAAAAAGGAATTGCTGTTAGATATGAGAATGAAAATCTATGGATGACACAAAAAGCTATGGCTGAGTTATTTGATGTTAATGTTCCAGCGATTAACAAACACTTAAATAATATCTATGATGAAGGAGAACTCAATAGAGAGTCAACTATTTCCAAAATGGAAACAGTTCAACAAGAAGGAAATCGTAATGTAAAAAGGAATGTTGAATTTTACAATTTAGGGGGATTTTCAAAAATAAAAGTCAGAACTTTTAGTTAAGATATGGAGTGATAATA
>CAYYLF010000012.1:0-28697 GCA_964472425.1 uncultured Muribaculaceae bacterium
GACAATTTTAAATTTTTTTGAAACAACTTACACATTTAACTTGACAAACCCAGAAAATATACTATTTTTAGGTCCATCCGGAGTCGGTAAGACACATTTGGCAGTTTCTTTAGGAATTACGGCTGCCAAGAATAGGCATTCTGTGTATTTCATTTCTTGTCATGACCTCATTACTCAATTGAATAAGGCTCATTTTGAAAATAAACTTGAAACACGCATTAAGCATTTCTGTGGTTATGAATTGTTGATTATAGATGAAATTGGTTATTTACCTGTCGATAAACAAGGTGCCAACTTGCTTTTCCAACTAATAACTAAAAGATACGAAAAACATTCTACTATCATTACTACCAACATGAATTTTAATAAGTGGGGAGAAGTCTTTAGTGATAATACTCTTGCTAATGCCATCTTAGACCGCTTATTACACCATTCAACTATTATCAATATTAAAGGTTCTTCGTATCGAATTAAGGACAAACTCGACCATTTGGATGTTTCCAACAGAGCTCCATCCTCAGTCTAATTTGGCTAATATAAAAATGTAGGTTTTCCTACAAAATTATTTTAGTCATTTCCTGCATTTTTATATTGACAAAAGCACATGTGTTCGTTATTTGACCGTTTTCGAGCAAAAATTGCCAAAAAAATGACAGAACTACGGATTTGCCAAAAAAGCATTATTGCACCGATAGTAGCCTTTCTCCTACTACCTAAATTATACTCACACCCATCTTCTTTGCCAAGTTTAATCACTTCAATAATTTGACAAAAGTTCGTAAGTTTTGAGCATAAGAAAAAGTGGACTTATATTTCCACTTGCTCTTTGTATGCGACATAGAACTTCCCTTGTTTTTTCAAACTCGCTCGTCCATTCATTCGATTTTGTTCACCTCTGGAAAACAGGACCCCGTCCCTGTCGACCTCGCTCATCACTCGTCACGACTGGGGACACCTGACGGGTTCCCATCATCGATTTTTCACCCTATCGCACTTACACGTGGACAGTTTTTGAAACACAATAAAAGAAGGTAAATATACCTCCATATCATAAACATTGCTTATATGACACATTTTTGCTATATTTATATTGCTAAAAAAATATAAAGGATGTGCCATATGAATAGAATATATAACACTCAGGATGAAATTGCAAGTAAAATCAAACAAACTTTACTTACTATATTGCCCAACATCAGAAAGACACAACTCAAGATTATCCCCTATATTCTTATTGGCATGATTCTTTCCGAGTCAGTCGTCGCCTCAGATATTTCCAAACATTTGAAGGGCGATTTTTCTTTAGTTCAACACGACTCGGTCATCAAAAGAATAAGGAGATTCTTTCTCAATAAACTCTTCGACCCTTATTTCTTCTATGGCAAGATTATTCGATATGTCATCTCCAACTATAAGAAAAAACACCCCGATAGACGCGTTCACATTGTCTTCGACCATATGTTTTCTAAGAATAACTATACTGTATTCATGATAACTATGCGAATAGGTAAACAAGGTATTCCTCTTTGGTTCAAGGCCTTTGAAGGCCACGAAGGAAGTGAACCATACGAAGAAGAGATGCTAAAAGAAGGTATCTCCTATGTATCCAATCTCTTCGATTCCTCTTATGATTTAATTTTCCTTGCCGATAGATGGTTCAACTCCACTTCTCTCATGCAACATATAGAAAACTTAGGTCACACCTTCGTCATCAGATTAAAGAAAAATATCAAAGTACTCGTCTACGACAAGAAAGAAGGACACAAGATTTGGAAATGGATGAGTGACTTACAGAGTTACGAACACCATGCGAACTGGTATGAAGACATCATAATCTCGGATAAGCATTATAAGGTCAACATAGCTATCAGTCAAAGACATGGGGTCGATGACTATTGGATAATCGTCACCAATGGCAACCCCAAGTTAGCAATCAAAGATTATGGCTATCGTTTCGGAAGTATAGAATGTGTCTTCAAAAACCAAAAGTCGAATGGTTTCTATCTAGAGAACACGGTCAATGCTTCCCTCAAATATTTCGAATCTCTATACTGTATGGCGTGTGTTGGAGTTCTCTTTCTCACCATCCTAGGAGCCGATTTTACTAAGAACTCCAAAAGTTATAAAAATGTAAAACTGAGTACCCAAAGGACCAAAAAGACTAAATATAGAAATAAATCTCTTTTCAATACTGGACTGACCTTATTTCATAGAGCTTACAATTCCTCGAGATACGTTCGACTTTCCTTTCGGTTCATTTTATACGACATATAGCTAATAGAAAATTTGAGAGCTCGACCAAGGAGATATTTTTGTCGTGGAACAATTTTCGGGTAAAAGTCCGAATAACGAATTTAAGGGCAAAAAAATAGCAAAATCGTCGGTTATCGGCCGAACTTTTTTGCTATTTTTCTCTTTATTTATAAGGATTTCATCAAAACTGTCCACTAGTCAGGTCCAAGACTATAAACCGGATTGGACTACCGATGAATCACTCCTAAACCAGTTATTAAATCTATAAGTATTATCCATGAAATCACAACAAATAAGTCCCATGTAACTAGGATTTATTCGTTTTTCATGGATAATATTAATTCATGGATAAAGTATACGGATTTCCTAGACTTCCGTCCCCGTCTACTATGGCGATTTTCGAGTCCAGATAGACCGTCGGGCGAACCCCAAAATCGCCAGGCACGTTGTAGCCGTTGCCCAGGCCGCCGTACGAGTTCACACCGAACGCACTGGTCGAATAACTCACGTACGACGACATAGTCCATTGTTCAACACTGTAAAATAACCAACCGTCCCTTGCAAAATTACAATTACCACAATCTGTGTAACATGTATCATTTACTCCTTTTCCATATGTATATACATAATCACTTGGATACATTAAACCTACATTTTGTATTATATTCGTCGTTCTCGTTTCTCCACTACATTTTCCTGTCGTTACACAAGTAGTTATCCCTCTCTCAAAGTTATAATAGTCTGGTCCCCTTAAGCTATATTCGTAACTTGCGGCCCCTAAGTACCATTTTACTTTCGCAATTTGTGAACGAGCTGTCGCATTCAAGCCTTTTGGTATTGTTACTTCTTGGTTTGCATTCCTTGTATCTTTATATGTGTATGTAAACTGTTCTTCCGTATTATAATAGTCTCCATTTAATAAGGTTTGTAATGTCGATGTGCTCCATTCATTTTTATAACTATCTCCTCCTGGTGAATCCCATGGCAAAAATTCTATCGATTCGTTTCTTATTATCTTGATTAGTTGTTCTTTATCTCCGCTTTCATTCTCGACTGTAAATACTCCTATTATTCTCCATGTTTCATCGTTGAATGTTATATAGTTATTTGGATTTGCTCCTATATATCTATAATCTCTTCTTTGTTCAGAAGTCCAACTTGCTACTTGGGTAGCTGAATGAGTATATGTTTTTCCATTATCATCTGTTGTAGTCGTAGTCAACTCATCATGGTCGAATACGTACATCTCTTGTTTGTTTCCAGAATTGTAATCAGTTATACTTGGGTCATTTGCTTTTGCTAGAAGAGTAGTAGCAGGATTGCTTTTCTTCCAATGAGCAAATAAAGTCTGATTTCCACTCAAAGCTACTTTAGTGGTTGATAATATTTGATTCCCCCCTTCCTGAGTTGTAAACCATCCCAAGAATTCGTATCCTTCGTATGTCGGAGTTGGTAATTCTTCGTAAGTCGAGTCATAGGTGACTGTCTTACTCGCGGTCGATGTTTCTCCTCCATTTGCATTGAAAGTTACACTGAAAGTTTTAGCCTCATAATTCGCCGTGACTGTAGAGTCTCCATCTCCCATCGTGAACTCGTTTCCATCAAGTGTTCCTGTACTTGCTGTCCACTTTGTGAAGTTGTATCCAGTCTTTGTAGGTGGTGTCAAAGTAACTGTCGCTTCATAGTACATCGTACTAGTCGTTTGTCCTGTGTATGTTCCATCATTCGGTTCTATCGTCAAAGTATGTTGGTGTCTATCGTAGTTGTACTCTACTTTGTTTAGTACGGGTGGATATACAGTCTCATGTTTTATCGTAATACTTTCTTGACTTGGACTATCGAATCCAGTATATGTCTTTACTTCAGGAGTGACTGTCGAATTGTATTCGGCTTCCCCTTCGTCCGTATCCGCCTCTACTCTCGTATATCCTACTCCATTTACGTTCATTTTATTGTGATAAGCTATGTATTTGTAGTTGTTTATCTGCCATGTCGCCGTGAGAGTCGCATCTTTCGCTTCGCTCATCGTATAAGTCGTGCCACTAAGTGTTCCTCCACTCACGTTCCATCCTGTGAAGGTGTATCCTTCCCTAGATGGGTCGACTACTGATACTGAACTACCATATTCTACTGACTTAGAAAGGTCTCCATCGTATGACCCTCCGTTAGGGTCTACCGTCAAGTTGTATGAGTTTACTGACCATCTCGCCACTAAGGATGCATCTTCTATTCCCATCGAGAAGGTGCTTCCTTCTAAAGTACTGCTATTCCCTATGATGTCCCATCCATCGAAGGTGTAACCTACTCTAGTCGGATTGTTTATCGTTTTAGTCTCGTTGTTCTTGAGTAAGTACTCTTGTGTACTAGAATATGTATCCCACACTCCTCCATTCGGATTGACTGATAACTTGTAGTATCTGTACCTAGATATCTGCCCTGCTCCAAAGTAACTATGGAATACGGCATTTATATCACTACTCTGGTCTTCGTCTAAATTGTTGAAGGTTACCTCTAAGTTGTAGTAGTACATCTCTCCGGCTGGTACTGATATCTCACTGTCCATCATCCTCTTGATGGGAGTACTAGACACCGGTATGTTTGTCTTAGGTATCACTTCCCTGTACTCTCCATCTTCCGTCTCGCTCATCGTGAGTCTATATGTAAGTGAACCATTAGTATAAGTATTAACTAAGTCTACCCAGTCTATACTCATACTGGCTTCTACTGTACCAGTGTTCTCTATCGTGAACTTCTTCGTAGCCGTCTCGCCTAGAGAGAGTTTGACATCTAGACCGTTGTCGTTGTCCGAAAACTTCAAAGACATGGTCGCGGTCGTAAAGCCACCCGAAACGGGGTCCTGTCTACCTGCTGTTGTGAAGTATGCGTAAGATATAGAGCCGACAAACGTGATAATGGCTAAAGCCATCACCACGAACAGTATATTTCTTTTATTTTCTAGTTTTATCTTTTTCATAAGACATCGTCATTCCTCTTCTTTGCGCGCCCCATTATGCTGCTACTATAATGCTACGAAAAGAATACCACAAAAATGGCATCAAGTCAATGTTACAGTGACACTATTCAGGTTAAAAACACGAAAAAAGTAAAGAAACCAAGCAAAGCCACGATAACAAAGAATTTAAGACCGCTGGAGTTCTAAAAAAACGCTTAATTTATAGTATGCAATCCTGTCAAAATTAATCTTATTCATCTATTGTGTGATAAAATTATTGATTTAATCTTCTATTATATGTACTATTTATAATAGGAGATGGTACAAAATGATAGCAAAAAGAACTATAAGAAAACAATTAGATAAGGGCAACATTACACTGAATGACATTACAAAAGAAAGCATCGATAATCTCAAAGAAGAAATACAAGATAACATCGATGACCCTCGCCAAAAAGGGAAAAAAGTATATAAAATATGGGATATCGTAATAACTGTTTTTCTAGCTGTTATAGCTAACTGTAACGACTGGGATGATATTGTAGTCTTTGCCGAAAGTAACTACGATTTCTTAAGAATATATCTGAAAATGACTGGTAGGATTCCTTGTGCTAAAACTTATGAACGAGTAATTTCTTGTATTGAGGCTTCTCAGTTAGAATCGATATGCCTTTATTTTTTAACTGACATTATTGGAATCAAAAAAAAGAAAATGAGAGATATAATCAACATCGATGGTAAAGTAGATAAAAGCAATTCCTATCTAAGAATCGATGAGGACGGGAATATTGAAACTATTAAAGCTTTGAACGTACTGAACGCCTACTCTAACCAGTATGGTATATGTTTAGCAAGCGAGATGATTGAAGATAAAACAAACGAGATTACTGCTTTCCCCACTATTATAGATAGATTAAACATACGTAATAAGATTATTACTGTCGATGCAATGAACACTCAAAAGGAAAACTGTACTATTGTAAAGAAAAAACGTGGTGATTATGTTAACTGTTAAAGAAAACCAGCCTAACCTATATCGAGATTTAGTCGATTATTTCGATGAGGAAACTTTAAATGATCTTTCTAAAAATCCTAACAATCATTTTAAACTTGTTGAGACTAGAGGAAGTGAAGTTATAACATCTGAATGTTTTCAAACACTTGATGTAGACTGGTTCTTTGAAAAGAAATTATGGGCTGGTTTGAAGTCTATTGGTGTAGTGAAAAAGACTTTTGATAATCCATACAATAAAGACAAACAGGTCGAATACAGATATTATATTTCGAGTTTACCTCTTGATATTAGTCTCTTTTATAACTGCATAAGAAATCACTGGTCTGTAGAGAATAAACTGCATTGGCATTTAGATTTTACTTTTAGACAAGATGATAATACTACCGTAGATAAAGATGCTTTACTTGGTTTACAAATAATTAAGAAAATGGCTTTAGGTATATTAAATCCAATAAAAGAAAAACACAAGATGAGTATGACTAAACTTAGATTGAAGATTTCATTCAATACTGACTTTGAAATACCCCAAATTTTTAAATTTTATGCAAAATAGCCATATAAAATACTGTCGTATTTTCATAAAAAAAAAGCTGATATTCCCTTTTACTTTGCGGTTTTATCAGTCTTTGTAAATTAGTTCATGTTTTTAACCTGGACACTATTTAATGTGACATCATTTTGGTATCATAAAAATGTCAGAGGTGGAATATGAAATACGAGCTAAAATTTACTTTAAGAATAGACGAAGAGACACACAGAGAATTGTCAATTCTCGCCGAAAAAGAAGAACGCAGCTTGAACAGTCAAATAATTTATATAGTCAAAAAGTACATCGAAGATCAAAAGCAAAAAGAAAAAGACAAAAAACAAAAAAGTTAGAGAATCGAACAAAACTCTAACTTTTTTCACTTAAAAAAGTCCTAATGGACTTTAATTGTTATCTACGAACTCGACCATCTTCTTGAACACGGCCGCATTTTTTTCGACCTTCTGAATCAAGTCGTCTCTATCGAACTTCGAAAATATGTTCTTAAAAGACTCGGCATCCCTCAAAAAGATATCCGGATATTTAGTGACTACTTGAATATAATTGCCTACGCCGAAGTCCTTCATGAATTGAACATTCTCTTTGACTATTCCTTCGAAAAGAGAAAGTTCACTATAAGTCTTATCGTCGACATTCTCTTTCAAAGTATCTAAATCTCTCGAATCGAGACCGAAATCGTATAAATAAGTTAAACTCATCGACTATTTACCTTCTTTCATCTCTTTAACTTTTCTCAAAAGTGTAATCTCAGGTCCGACCGTCTTCATCTTCTTGAGGTCGTTCCCGTCGACCGAATTGACAGCCTTGATGACATCCTGACTAGACAATTCGAACGGTACGGTCCTTCCATCCTTGTAAGATATTTCCTTCGCGACTAGACTTCTGAGTCTCGCCAAATTGGTCCCATATGGACTCAACAATTGATTGACTGTTTCATCCATTCCCTCGTCTATCGACTTCGGTTTCTCATTGGAAACGGGAACCTCGTCTTTTGGAGTAGGAGCATTCAAGATATCCTCCCAATTCGAGAACTCGGTATCTAAGAAAGACATATCGCCATCCTTAGAAGGCTCTACATCCTTGCTAGGAGTCGAGAACAAATTCTCCAAGTTCTCCGTATACGCTGGTTTTGGTTGTTCCACTTCCCTCTTAGATTCGGGAGCTACTTCGCTCTTTTCCGGTTTATATCCCGTCAAGTCGTAAATCTGCTTCAAAGAATCGTCGTAAGATGGTGATGGTTCATTCACCATAGATGGTTTATCGAACACAGGAACTGACTCGACCTTCTTCTCCTCTTCCTTCTTGGTCACAAAAGATTCTGTCTCGAAGGTATCTAAGACGCTAGGTCTTTTATCCTGTACAGGCGCAGCAGCTTTTACAGGAAAATCGTCTCCCTCATCTTCATCATCTTCGAATACGACCTTAGGTTTAGCCGTAGTCTTCTTCGTCTCTGTCTTCTTCGTAGTTTTAGATTCGCTCTTCTTGACGATTTCCTTTTTGCTAGAAATCTCCTCTAAATCGTTAGAAGTCTTGTCGTATTCTTTATCCAAATATTCCAAAGTCTTCGTAAACTTGAACAACTCTGTATTGTAATTTTCCAAATCTTTGTTCAAGTCGTCGATTATTTTTGTAAACTCGGAGATATTATTCTTGATTGCTTCGATATCGCTGTTGAGACGTGCTATCTCTGAACGATTCTTCTCGACGTCCTTTTCACAGTTCGCCTTGGCCCCATCGATTATCTCACTATAGAGTTCCTTAGTCTCACCTTTACTAGTAGAAGAGTATGCATCGACCATCTTTTTATATGTATTTTCTACATTCTCAATCGCATCTTTGATAGTCTCAATTTTACCTTCCATCTTAGTGATTTCGTGTTCACACTTCTCGCGTGACATCTCATTGTCGGAAATTTCCTTCGTCGTATCTTCTATTTTAGATTCGTAATCTTTGATATTTCCTTTGATATTATCTATGAGGTTAGTGAGAACTCCCTTTGCTTTACTTACGAAACTGCTGAATACTTCGAGATTTCTTTCCCCGTCTATTTCAAATTTTTCCATACTTATACTAGCATCTCCCTTACTATTCTGCACTAATTTTAGCAAATATTAAGTCAAAAGTAAACCTTTTTTTACTGTCATTATAATTATTGCCTTCTACTCGTTACTCACACATTTCGAGTATTCTCATAGTATATAGTGGTTGGTGATTAATTTGAAAAAAATTTTTTATAAAACAACTTGTTATCTGCTGCTACTTATTTTACTAATGACGAGCGTGTTTGCTCTCACAGGATGTGGAAAAAAAGAAGACGAAAACCTCACGACTATACGTTTAGGCGAAGTTACCCACAGTCCATTCTATGCCCCACTTTATGTTGCCATCGAAAAAGGCTACTTTAAAGAAAGAGGAATAGATATCGAACTATCCCTGATAAGCGGTGCGAACAATGTGACCGCGGCCGTCCTCTCGGGCGACATCGAAGTCGGTTTCTGTGGACCTGAAGCGACAATTTACATCTACAACGGCGGTGAAAAGAACTACATAAAGACGTTCGCCGGCCTCACCAAAAGAGACGGACAATTCATCGTCGCTCGCGAAAAAATCGAAAACTTCGACTGGTCCATGCTCGCAGGAAAAAGAGTACTTGCTGGCCGCATCGGTGGCATGCCGGAACTCAACTTCGAAAATGCCCTAAAGAACTCTAAAGTTGCTAAAAGTGCCGTCGACATCGATACATCCGTAGACTTTGCCTCTCTCACGTCGGCCTTCATAAGTGGCGAAGGCGACTTCGTAAATCTCTTCGAACCGAATGCAACTTTGCTCGAAAAGATGGGATACGGCTATACGGTCGCATCCATCGGGTCGGCTTCCGGTGAAATGCCTTACACCGCTTTCAATGCTCGCAAGAGTTACATCGAAGATAACGAAAAACTGTTGACGGATTTTACCAAGGCCATCGCTCGTGGACTCGAATACTGTGAATCATCTTCTGCCGAAGACATCGCAAAATCGATATCTAGTCAATTCAAAGACACGTCTATAAACGACCTCGTAGCCATCGTACAAAGATACAAAGACGCGGACAGTTGGCTAACGACTCCGAAAGTGACCGAGGCCATGTTCGAAAATCTCGAAGACATCATGGTCGACTCTAAACAAATTGACGAATACGTACCTTTCGACGATCTAGTCGTAAATCTATATAGATAGAATTAAAAGACACCCGACTTCTTGTCCGAGTGTTTTTTCTTGTTCAGCACGCGTTTTCGACAGTATTATCATCTACTAAATCCGTATAATAGATGATTTCTTTACCCAAAGACTTCGCAAATTCTATTTCATTACTAGTTCCACTTCCGATATAACCACCGACGTTTACCACCAAAATTGCCTCGGATAACTCGATTTTTTTCTTGTGCATCGCGTCGAGCATAGCAAACTCTTCATTCGTATAATCGTCCTTGTGATTCCTAGTCGAATAAATTGGAGTTATCACGACATTTCCCGCCAATTCCATCTTCTCGGCTATCTCCATCATTTCTTTCTGAAACTTCAAACTGCCACAAACTGTGATTACTTTCATCTAGTCACTCCTCCTATAAAATTTCTCTCCCCTCGTCGAGAACGAAATCGGTAAATTCGTACATGTCGAGTCCGACTTCCGGTTTCTCGTACTCGTACACGTGCAAACTCTCGATTACATCCTTCGTCAAAGGCTTTATTCGATTGTTCGACTTCAAATGCCATTCCATCTGCTTGTAAATCGCATCCTTCTCGCTGGTGAAATCCCAGATACCTTTGTTCGGAAAATCGCTATGCTCAAAAAGACGATATTTCTCGCCATCTTTGAACACGAGGTACGTATGAGTCGTATAAGGATGGTCCACATCTTCGAGATAAAAGAGAATATAATAAGTTTTTACCTCGTACCCGTGACTCGAAAACCACTCTCGCTCGACTTCAACTTGGTCGTAACAGTGACCATACCTACCCTCGATGATTGTCTTCGCGTCCTGTACTCTCCACGCATTCTTGACTCCATACTCGAACGCTTCGTCATCTTCTGTCGTGTACACTTTGCCCGAAGGAGTCACGAATCCGTATTCGATGTGCTCGTCCATAAACTTCATCAAATCTTCTGGAGTCTTTACTTCCTCGTACTTCATCATTTCTCTACTACGCTCAAAATCTCGGCAAGATTATCTCTTTTAACTGGCGTCTCTTCGCCCGTGGCCATATTCTTGACTTTGAATTCTCCTTTGCCGACCTCGTCCTCGCCCAAGACGATTACGTAAGGAATACCTTCGCGATTGGCATACTCGAAACTCTTCTTAAGCTTCTTTCCCGTCATCTCGAGTTCGACTTTATAACCGAGGCCACGAAGTTCGACTGCAAGTTTCAAACTCTCCACGCTCGTATTCATCGGAATGACGAATATATCTACGAAAGACTTCTTCTCCTCGCCCATTCTCATCTTCAAAATCTCGTAAATAGTCGAAAGACCGAAACTGACACCTACGGCCGGATAGACATTTCCGTCCCCTACGAAATTCGTAATCATCCCGTCGTATCTTCCTCCTCCGCCGAGACTACAAGACAATTCCCCATTCGCGGCATAAACCTCGAACACGTTTCCCGTATAATAATCCTGACCTCTTGCGAGGGATGGAGAAAACTCGACCACATCCGCAAGGCCGATTCCCGAAAGACAATCTCTCAACTCGCCGAGTTCGGAAAGCCCACGTACCAATTCTTCGTTCGCACTCGCCTCGAACATTAGGGATAATTCGTCCAAAGACTTCGAAAAATTCTCGAGCAACTTCTCGCCAGCTTCTCGCGAAACGGAAGCGCTCTCTAACTCTTCTAAAAGTTCATTCTTCGTAATCTTGTCCATCTTGTCGATGATAGTCACGACTCTCGTCACATCGTCCTCATCGACTACTCCGACTTCTTTAATCAACCCTCTCATCAAATTGCGGCTATTGTACTTGACGTACACGTCGATTCCTAATCTCTTGTAACCTTCCAACCAAAGACTTATGAGTTCGGCTTCGATTACGCGCCCATCCAAGCCGACCACATCGACATCGCATTGCATGAACTCTCTATCGCGGCCAACCTTTACAGGGCCATCTCGAAAAACCTTGCCTATCTCGTAACGTTTAAAGGGCAATCTCAAATCTTTAGAAAGGGCGATATACTTGGCAAAAGGCACGGTCAAATCGTAACGAAGACCGAGCATCCGCTCGCCCTGATCGGACAACTTGTATATCTCGTTCAACAAATCGTTAGACTCGTCATACTTCCCTGCGAGCATATCGTAATAACACAAAATGGGAGTCTCCAAAGGTCTGTAACCGTAGCTCTCGAATACACCTCTCAAAGTATCTTGAATGTAATTCCTGATACTTTGCTCTTCTGGCGAATAATCGTAACTTCCTTTCACATTCTTCAAATTTATTTCTCTTTTCATAATCGTTCCTTCTTTCTAATTAAAAAACTATATGGCACCGTCTCCATATAGTCATCTCGTCTAGGAGGGTGCACGCCGAACAGCACTTCCTACACATAGAATAAATCTCTAAGGTAAGAAGTGCAAATGGTTATGATGATGTTTCAACTCGGCATTTCTAATCATAACTCGTGCATTCCTTTCATATCTAGATTTTAACATCTTAACTCACTTTTGTCAAACGCACTGTGCTACTAAATGCAACTTGACATTTGAGTATTCTTCTTGAAAACAAAAAACAAGGGGATTTTCCCTATGCTCTTCCACAGTATGTACCATCTATAGTAGACACTGTCACGACTTCACCATCGTCGATGAACAATGGAACTTTGATAACCAAACCGTTCTCCAAAGTCGCATCCTTCATAGCACTTTGAGTCGTATTGCCCTTTACCGCTGGCTCCGTGCTCGCGACCGTATAATCTACCTTCTCAGGTAAATCGATGCCGATTAGCTCTCCCTCGTAAGTGTCGATTTGGATATCCAAACCTTCCTTCAAATACTTGGCATTCTCTCCCAAAGTCTCGCGAGAAAGCTCCATCTGGTCGTAAGTCTCGTTGTTCATAAACACGTATTTGTCGCCATCCGCATAAAGGAATTGCGACTTCGCCTTGTCGACGTGTGCCTTTTCGATTTTGATGTTCGTATTGTAAGTATCGACTGTGATACTGCCCGTACGCAAATTTCTTAACTTCATCTTGACGAACGGAGAGCCCTTTCCAGGCTTGACGTGTTGGAATTCGACTATTACGCAAAGTTTGCCGTCCATTATGATTGTCATTCCGTTCTTGATGTCGTTGATATTGATCATCATGAGCCTCTACCTCCTAACCATTTTTCTTTTCTTTGTGCTCAGTATGTTTTCTACAATTAGGACAATGCTTTTTGATAGAAAGTTTCTCGACTGTGTTTTTCTTATTCTTCTCAGTCGGACGAAGTTTATGTCCACATTCTGAGCATTCTAGTCCGATAGGTTCTCTGTTTTCACCTTTTTTTGCCATGAAAAGTCCCTCCTTTTTCTTGCGTGTCATATGTATTATAGCAAATTATTGAGGATTTTCAAACAAATAGTTGGTAATTTTTCTATTTAACCGCGAATTTATCGAATAAATGTACGACGAACTCTCGACTTGGGCTATATTTGGGCTCATTATCACTATCGAATACTTGGGGTCGTCGACGGGCGCATACATGATGAACGACGTACTCAAAGTACCAGTGTCGACGACTCCATCCCCATCCGTATCGACGAACGTCTCACTCGTACCGGTCTTGCCGGCTCCTTTGTACTTGTGATCGGCATAATAGTAACCCGTACCCGAAGTCATGACGGCTCTAAACCCCTGCTGGACCCGTGCGATGTACTGAGGCTCCAAATCGACCGTCCCCAAAGTCTCTGCTGTATGACTCGCGACGACCTCGCCATCCTTCACGATTCTATTCATCAATGAAGGAGCCAACCTCACCCCGTCGTTCGCGATGGTATTTATATATTGAAACATCTCGATGGGCGTATACGTATCGTACTGACCTATCGTCAAGTTCAAAAGTAAATCGTCCGAAATGGTCTTACCCGTGATGCCGACGTGCTCATTCGGCAAATCGATTCCCGTCTTTACTCCGAGTCCGTAACTTGCGAACATATTCCTGTACACGTCGAAAGACTCCTTCGTCGCATTCAACCGCGAATTCCACGTATAAAATGGATTGGTGAGCTTCGTTGCAATCAAAAACTGATAATAATTCGACGACTGGGCCATCGCTCGAATGTCGTCCATGTACCCGAGCCTCGTCCAACTGCACTTCTGAGGAACATTGTAGACCTTTATGCAAGAATCCCACACCTGCTTGCCGACTTCGATGAGTCCTTGCTGATAACCGACCGACATCGAAGCTCCCTTGACGACCGAACCGACCGTATAACTCGAATTGATGACATTTATCGTTATATCGAAAAATTTGTCTTTGCTGAGCATCAAACCGCTCATTGCTAGTATACTTCCGTCCTTGGGATTTCCGACCAACACGTACGCATGATTGAAACTCTGCGTATTGTAGAACTTCTTAGCTCCCAACATCTCGTCTTTCAAGGCCTCCTCGACGGCGAGTTGAGTATCGATGTCGATGGACAAAACCAAATCGGCTCCCTGTTTTTCCTCGCTCACGGTCACCAAACTCCCAGCTTCTATCTTGAACTGGGCATCTTCTCCTCGCAAATACTCGTCGTACTGAAACTCCAAAGCGCTAGTTCCCACCGTGCTTGCCACGCTTACTCCCCGACTCTCGTAATGCTCCTTGTACTCCTTCGGCACCCCGTTCGTGCTGATGTTGCCAAACACGCTTCGAAGAGTGTCCCCGTAAGGATATATTCTCTCCCAGGTGAGCACGATTTTCGTACCCGGTATATTCGCATCGTTCAAAGAAACGACTTCCTCGTCCGTAAGATTCCTCTTTAAGACTTTATTGTCGTAGTAATACCCCGTACTCAAGATTGCATAGATGTAGGCGGCATTTTTGTACTCGTAATCCAACCCAGAGAGTACATCTTCACCTATCCTTTCGTACTTCAAGGCCTCCAATTCCTTGCTCGTCATTTTGCGTTTCTTGAAGGCATCCCATTCCTCGTCCGTAATCAAATCCGGACAACCGTCGTGGTCCTCCAAATAAAATGTCTTGAGTTTGTGCTCGCTGAACCCGCTCTCGTCGAACTTCAAAATTTCGCCCAACCGAAAAGCCAGTTCGACCTCCGAGACTCCCATCTTGTTGTCCAATCTATTGTACATGAGCGTATTCACACCGACGTTGTCGACCAAAACCTTGCCGTTCACATCCAAAATTCGTCCTCGAGGCGCACTTGCCCCATATATAACCTGCTCGTTTAAAAGTTCGTATTGCTCTACATAAAAATCGTGCTTGACGACTCCCAAATAGATTATCCTGCCCGTAGTCACGAGAACGAAAAGCCCCAATAATATATATATGAAAACATTCTTCTTCATAATCCACCACTTTTATTATGGTTAATTTTTTCCGTAATAATCATATAATAAAGTAGGTGATTAAATATGTTTCAACTTATAAAAAACTACGTTTCTAAAATGACCAAAGAAGACGTCATAAGATTTACCCAAAAAAACGGCATCTACCTAAATGAACAAGAACTCGACTTCTCTTACCGTTTCCTCAAAAAGAACTACGAAGCTCTCTATGCCAATCCTAACGTCGACCTTTCCAAGTACAAAGGCAACTTCACCCCGGAAAACTACGACAAAATCATGAAACTGATAAATGAATACAAATCTAAATACTTAGGGATAATGTAACCAAGCAGGTAAAATCTACCGGCTTTTTTAATATCGATAGAAAAAGACGGTTTCTCAAAACTCGCCTTTAATTATCAATCTAGTTTGATGCTTCTCGCTCTTTCTTTCTGCTCACTGTTAAGATAACTCATCCCGTTGTGATTCACGATATCCTGAAAAAACTTCTTGTCCTTCGTCTCTATCACTTTGTCCAAAAGTTCGTCCATATTCAAATCTTCTTGGACGGCACTTATCAACTCTGTAAGATAATAGGCATCTCTCTTCTCGATGAAATAATCGACAATCGAAGAAAAATCTATCCCTTTTCGATTGTAGTTGAACGCGAGTCTCCACAACGCCTCTCGCTTATCGCCATCTATCCCTGCTTTCACGAGCCCTTCGAACTCGCTTTGCTCCAAGACAGGTGGAAAGGGAACCGAAATGTATTGAGCTATGAACTCTAGCAATTCCTCGTCGTCCATCGACTTGGCATACTTTGCGATGAGAGGATTTCTAGTGAGGAGTGTAAACATTTCCGAAAACAACTTCCCTCCATCTCTCGTCTTGGCTTTGTCCTCTATCAAAGCCTGCTTTCTCTTTTCGAAAATCTTTTTAGTCTCTTCGTCGGTCTCATCATTTGCCAAAATTTTATCGAAACTCTCTATAAAATGGTCTGCATTCTCGAGTCTTCGTTTTTCGACGTCATCTATCTCGTTCGGGATGGTCTCGACTATTTCTTGGATTTCCTTTTTCAACTCTTCGATTTCTTTTCTCTCATCTTCCGAATAAGAAAGTATTTCCATTTCGTCCAATTCTACGAGCAACTTGTGAGCAGGTAACATCTTGTTGATGTATCTGTACATAAAATTGACTAAATCCATGCTCATCTTTTCCTTTCTCTCTAGGCACGCATACTTGACGTCCTGTATCCCAATTATAGCACATCTCTTTCAACTCTTCTAGCATCCGAAGAAAAGAAACCCCGAGCTTTCTCGAGGTTCCACCGTTTACGAATTTCTGCTGTTGACTATTCTTATTTGGATACTCTTGACTTGGGCCGTGTAAGTTACCGTCAAATCTTGACCTTCCACTTGGACAGGTACATCGAACGTACCGAGTCCGTATCCGGACAAATCTAAGTACGCCTTAACCGTCGTCGGGTCTATGGCGTCGATTACCGATTGGACGCCCTTCAAGATGACCACCAGATGCTCGGTATCTTCCTTGTTGACTGCCGTCGCTGCATAAGACGAACTCAAGTTGATGGCCTCTATCGAGGTAAGTTCGATTTCTCTCGTCGCTTCTCTATCGACCTTGACATCGACCGAAGTAGTCGTCTCACTCATGAATCTCACTCCGCTCGGCTTGATCAATGTCGCGATGAACTTGCGGTCTGCATTCAAACCGTCCACATCGATTTCCGCTTCGATGTAACTCAATTTGGCTAAGTCATTTTGGTCTCCGTATACTCTTACGCTCGAAACTGAACTCGTCGCCGATGCGATGGCATAGCCTGTCGCAAAAGTTCCTTTAGGTACGACCTTGACTGGCAAATCGACGTGATAAGAATCGACCTTGATAGTCGCACTAGCCGTGCCCGGTACTATCTCGACATTCTCGACCAATTTACCGCTCTCGTCGTAAGCGACGATTGGAATCTTGTCGATAGAGAAAGTTCCCGAATCTTCGAGTTCCAAAGTGGACACGTCGATTAGTGCTTTGACCGATGCGACCCTCGCCAAAGTCTCGCTCGAACCCTTGACGTATATTTCGTTCTCGTTGAGGTCTACTTCGCTTACGTTCAACTTGCTATCCAATTTATCTTGGTTCAACAAATCGTAAGTCAAAGTCTTGATATTCGATACCTTCTCGCTTATCTTGACAGATACGGAGCCAGGCATCAAATTGTACGTGACCGACTCGACCGAATGATTGTATTTGAGTTTGACCGTATATTGACCGGTTTTATAATCGCTCAAATCCAAGACGACTTTGTGCTCACCCAACTGTTTGGCCAAATACAAATCGCTCTTTCTTCCCATCAATATGATGTCGACCGTCTCTGGTATTCCCTCGACGACGTATTTTTCCTTGTTGTACACGACCGAAACTGGCTGACTAGACAGAATTTCGCTCTCCGTCTCGACTAAGTTTATGGCCCTACTGTCCACTACGACGAAGAACAACCCCGCTATCAACAAAGATACGATTAAGAGAGAATAAGGTTTGTTGAAAATCGCGTCGAAGATGCCAGAATTTTTCTTCACAAACTTGTTCACTTTGTATACTACGGCACTTATCGGAGTCACGATGACCTTATCGACGACTTTATAGATGCCTTCCCCGAACTTCTTGAGTCCCTTAAACCTCTTTTTATTTGTTCCCTTCTTACTCATCTTCTTCACCTCTTTCGTCGGCTGCATAGAATATCTCCGTCTTAGGTGATAACTCGTTGAAGAGCATCTTCTTGAACTCCTCAGGTGTCAAATTGTAGTTCATCTGAGAATTGATGGCTATACTTATTCTGCCGGTTTCCTCACTCACGATGAGCACGATGGCATCCGACTCCTCGGCCAACCCTAGTCCCGCTCTGTGACGAGTTCCCAAACTCTTCGATAACTTGTTGTCCATGCTGGTCCTGAAGACGCATCCGGCACAAGTGACTTTCGTCCCTTGGATTATTACTCCACCGTCGTGAAGAGCACTGTTCGGATAGAACAATGACTCCAATATTTGAGCCGAGATATCCGCATAAATCTTGGTCGCCGGCAATATGTACTCTTGCAAACTGACGTCGCGTTCGATAGCTATCAAAGCTCCGAACCTGTTCTTGCGCAAATACTCGACGGCTTCCATGATTTCGCTCACCAAACGCTCGCGCTCGTCGGTCGACAATACCTTGTGTCGTCCAAGCAACTGACTTCGACCCAACTGTTCCAAAACTGTCCTTATCTCCGGTTGAAAGATGATGATGAGAGCCAACGGTCCCCACATGATGACGTACTCTAAAAGTAACCCCACCGCATAGAGATTCAGTATGTTGCTCAAAATCTTGATGATGATGATGAACACTATTCCCTTGAAGATGAGCACCATCTTGATATTGTTCTTCAAATTTTTTAAAGCGAAGTACACTATATACCATAGAATGCATATGTCGATTATCTTGGTAATCGTACTCCAGACTGTCGTTAAAGTCATGATTTTCCTCCTTAATCACTTTTCCCATTATAACAAATCGTATTCGTTTTTTCCACTTTACAAAACACATTGCCGATTTTTACAGTGTCTATTTCCCCGTTTTTAAGGGAAACCGAAGCATTTTAGTTTACACATTCGGATTTCGTTCTACCGACAAGTTTACACTTGTCAAAAATTTATCGACCTCGGAAACACGATTTTTTCTCATGGTAGATGGTTAAGAAAACGTGCCCCTTTTATTCTTTTTATATTTTCTAAGCTGGCAACTCCCCGCTCAACTTTGGGGTGCGACCACTCGGCTGTAAACCTATGTAAGTTCGTCCGTCGTTCAAAACTAACTCCTTGCCAAACTCGTCCGTATATTTGGTCTGGCCACCACGGCTGCTCTTTTCCCACTTTATCGGAATAGCCTTACCTTCGCTTATATAGTAACCTGTTCCACTTCCCAAGTTGCTCATATTCTGTCGACCGTAACTGTCCATAGTCGCATATCCGACGTTGTAGACGATTATGTTGTGGGCGGTGATTCTCTCTTTCGAAGTGAAATCGACGAGTTCGACATTGTTTTGGCTTCGCTTATATTCCTTCGTCTCCTCGTCGTAGAAAAACTTGGCCACGTAGCCTCCCGAATAAGAGATTTCTACGTACTTCGCATCGATACTGCCATCTTTGCTACCCAAATCGACTCCTTCTGCATCGTAAGTCAATAGAGGTTTGACCTCGCTCGTCGTCCTATAACCGTACCTCGTCGCCGCGGCTTTCAACTTCTCCATGGTCGTATATCCCTTGTGCTCGTATGCGGCTTGCACGTTCGCATCCCGGAAAAAGTAGGTTCCTTCGCCATATAGACCGTTGATGTTGTTGATTCCGAGTGTCGCAATGTCGCTTTCGGCCTGCGGACTCCATCCCCAATGCACGTAAATCGCGTCGTTCTCCAAAGCGTAATCTAGAAAATAGTGCCTGCTGCTGCGGATGCTCTGTATTTTGGCCGTATCCTTATCTTTAAAGAGAGCCATTTCCCTTGTGATGCCACCTTCGACCAACATCTCGTACACGATGTACGCGTCGTTCATCCCGGATTGGTATCGCCAAACCGCACTGTTGTTGTTTATCATGACGGCATAAGGTCTCGAATTGCTATCCTCGTCGATGACCTGAACTTTCTTTTTAGGCTTCTCTTCCTTCTTGACTTCGTTTCCTTCGTCCTTCTCGGCCTTTACAACTTCGGCTTTGCTCTTCGAGAAAACCAGAGCCGTCACTCCTCCGACAATTATGAGCACACCTACGATAGAAAAAATTAACAATCTCTTTTTCATTCTTTTATCGAGTTTCATCATCACTTTACATCTCCTACTTGCTATAATGATAACATTTTTTTTGACATAATACAATTTTTTCTGTATTATTTGTATGTAAGTATTATTTGTATTTTACATATGGAAGAGGTAATGTATATGAAAAAAACGACGAAGCAAAAAATCTTGATTTACTTGGGAGCCATGCTCATCCCGACGGCCATATTTTTCGTAGCCGCGTGGATTAACGGATTCGTTCCTTTCGGCAAAGAAATGCTCAACTCCTACGACTCGTTCACCCAATATTCGGGAATGCTCCTAGAGTACGCGCGTCTACTTCGCGGAGGAAACATCCTCTACTCCTGGGGAGCAGGACTCGGTTTCAACTTCTTTAGCACGCTCACCTACTACGGAATGAGCCCTTTAAACTTGCTTTCCTTGTTCGCAAGCCCCGAAAACTACCACATGTTCATAGCCATCATGACCTATCTTCGCTTCGCTTTGCTAGGCGGGTCTATGTGTTTCTACCTCTCCCACAAAGAGATAAAACCACTGTACGTCGTCCTTTTCAGCACTATATACGCTCTCATGGGATACACGAGCACCTACTACTACAACTATATATGGATAGACTCAATCATCATGCTTCCCCTCGTCATGCACGGTCTCGACCGCCTGATGGAAGGAAAAAGTCCTCTCTTCTACATAGCCGCTCTCGCCTTTACGATAATAATAAACTATTATATAGGGTACATGATATGCATCTTCAGTCTCGTCTGGTTCATCTACAATCTCGTAAGCAAGAACTATTCCAAAGAAGAGAAAAAGCGCATCTCGAAAACTTTCTTCACTAGCTCCGTCCTCGCCGGTTTCATGGGAATGATTGTCATCTTGCCTAGTTTCTTCGCCCTTATGACCGGGAAGGCCGAACTTTACAATTCTATTCGTTACTTCGGGATCTCCCGAAACGTCTTCACGTTCTTCTATTCGCTTACCACAGGAGCCTACCAAGCGACCGACCAATCTTATGGACCTGCCCTCATCTACATTACCATATTTGGAGCCATCCTCACGGTCTTCTACTTCTTCAACAAAAAGTTCAGCAAAAAAGAGAAAATCGCGACCCTATCCGTCATGATATTCTTCTACCTCTCTTTCTGTGTCAACTTCATAAACTACGCTTGGCAACTTTTCCAAAAACCGATTTGGTGGCAAAGTAGATTCTCTTTCACTTTCTCGTTTTTCCTGATAACCGTGGCCGTTCGTACGCTCATGAACATCGAACACACCGAGTTTTCTTGGAAACCTCGAGTTATACTCGCGACCATGGGCATTCTCGCTGTCCTCGTCGGAGCCTATTTCAAATGGCAAATTCTCTTTACCATCGAACCTTATACCATAATCTACTTGGGCTTCTCGATTCTTCTCATGATTGAAATGTTTGCCCTTCTCGATAAGAAGACCTTCCTTCCGATGCTCATCATCTTCACCTTCGCCGAACTGTCCTTGAACACTTACAACAGCCTCAAAAACAACTTCCGTTACAAATCGTACGACGACTACCAATATGTCAAAGAAGAGGTGCCAGAGATTCTAAAAAAACTCGCCGAAGAAAACGACAACTTCTATCGGTTCGAACTCACGGACGACTACACTTCCGACGACGGACTATACTTCGGATTCCACGGCATAAACTACTTCAACTCGGTAAGAAACATTGCCGTCGGCGATTTCATCAAAAACCTAGGTGTGACAGTTTACGACCGATGCCACATTGAACTATTGGAACTCGACCCAGTCGTACTTTCCCTTTTGAACATCAAGTATCTCTATGGACCTAAAATACCGTATTTGAAAAGTATGGATTCTAAATTGTCCGAAAATCCTTATCCACTAGGCCTCGGCTTCATGGCTCACTCCGACATCAAAGATGTCACCTTAGAAAAAGATAAACCGGCCGAGAATAAGCAAAAAATCATGGAAGCTTTGACGGGATTATCTGACGAACTCTATCGTGTCATCCCGACTGAAGATTTCGACCGCTCGGAAGAAGACTACATCACGGTATTTACCTACAGTTTCACAGCCGACCGAGACCTTCTCTTCATGCCCGAATTCGACGGCAAAATCACCATCGGAGACACCGAACGCACGATGGGCAAAGAATTCTTAGTTATAGAAGAAGGCGACGAAGTGACCGTCGAATATCGCATAGTCGGTGAATTCGAAGAGGCGGAAGTGTATGGAACCACCCTCGACTTAGAAAACTACCGCAAATACATGGAAGAATTGGGCGACCGAACTATGAAATTGCGTACGAATACTTCGGCCACGACCATACTCGAAGGCACCATCGATTCTGATGGCAAATACGACTACCTCTTCACATCCGTCGAATACGAACGCGGCATGAAAGTGTACGTCGATGATAAGGAAGTCAAGCCTGACATCCTCATGAATGCTCTCATAGGACTGCCTCTAGAAAAAGGCTCACACGACATCAAAATCACCTACATTCCGCGCGGATTAAAAGAAGGTGTCGTCGTCTCAATCGTGAGTCTAGGAGCCACCGTATTCTATTTACAAAGAAGAAAAAAAGTACTATAATAAAACTCAAATGGAGGTTACAATGAAATTAAGTATTATTATCCCCGCAATGAACGAGGAAGAAAACATCGACACGATTTACAATACCGTCAAAACGGTCTTCGAAAGTATCAACTACGAGGTCATCTTCATCGACGACGGATCATCCGACAAGACCTTCAAAGTTCTCGAATCCGTCTATAAGAGAGATAAAGACCACGTCAAGGTGATAGGCTTCAGCCGCAACTTCGGTAAGGACGCGGCTATCTATGCCGGTCTCGAAAGTGCCGTCGGAGAATACACGGCCATCATAGACGCGGATATGGAGCAAAATCCTAGTTATCTTTTGAAGATGCTCACCTTCCTCGACAACAACCCAGACTACGACCAAGTAGCCATGAAAATCAAACAGCGCAAAGCCGGAAATGCCATCAAGCGCTTCGGTAGCAAAATGTTCTATCGCGTCATCAACCTACTATCGGACACCAAATTCTCAAACGACGTCTCCGACTTCCGCATGTTCCGTTCGAACGTCCGCGATGCCCTCTTGAGCTTGCCCGAAAAGAACCGTTTTTCGAAAGGTATCTTCAGTTGGATTGGCTTCAATACCAAAGTCATGGAATACGAAGTCGGCACGAGAACCAAAGGCGAGACTAAGTTCAATTTTCGAAAATCCGTCAAATATGCCCTTAACGGCATAGTCGGTTTCTCCGTAAAACCTCTAAAACTCGCGACTGTATTCGGAACGATTACTTCGCTGAGCGGCTTCATCTACCTGATATATGTGATAATCAAAACGTGTCTAGTCGGAATCGAGACGCCAGGATTCGCAACCATCGTCTGTCTTATACTCTTCATCGGTGGCATTCAACTTTTGACCATCGGAATCTTAGGCGAATACCTCGCCAAGACTTTCCTAGAAACTAAAAACAGACCCGTATACGTCGCCAGAAAAAAACTCGGTCTAGACGAAGATATACTGTAAAACTAGAAGCCCGAAATGGACTTCTTTCTTTTGCGTAAATTTACGCAAAAGAAAGACAGATACTTTACATCTGCCTATTCCATGCTATCCAAATAATTTTTCAAATTGTCGGCAATAGCCTCCGGTATGACTTCGGCTAATTCCTCCTTGCTCGCGGCCCGAATCGCTTTCAAACTCCCGAACTTCTTGATGAGTGCCTTCCTTCGCTTCTCACCTAATCCCTCTATGTTGTCGAGCACACTTTGGATAGAACCTTTACTTCTTATTTGACGATGGTAGTTGATGGTAAACCTGTGAACCTCGTCCTGTATTCGTGTCAAGTAATGAAACAAATTGGAAGTTCTATCTATCGGAATGAGTTCCATATTCTCGTCGACCAAATCGTTGGTCCTATGCTTGTCGTTCTTTTTTAACCCGACCATTTTGATATCCAAATGGAGACTGTCGAAAATCTCCTGCGCCGCTCGAATCTGATTTTCTCCGCCGTCCAAGATTAGCAAATCCGGCCTCTCCGATTTTTCCATGAGCATCCTGTAATAACGGCGATACAGAACTTCTTTCATCGTATTGTAGTCGTCGTTCTTCTCCAAGCTGATTTTGAACTTGCGATAATCGTTCTTAGATGGCCTACCATCTTTGAAAACGACCATTCCACTGACCGAATATTCTCCGAACAAATTCGAGTTGTCGAACACATCTATTCGATAGAGTCTGTCTAATCCGAGCAACACTCTCAATTCCTCGTTCGCTTGACTCGTCCTGCTCTCGTCCTTCTGGATAGATTCGAACTGATTATCCAAAGACAATTTCGCATTCGTCGCGGCCAAATCCAACAGCTTCTTCTTGCTCCCCTTTTGGACGGTACAAACCCTCGTACCGATTGCCTCCGCGAGCACCTCGCAATCCAACTCCTCGGGTACGATTACCTCTTTAGGTACCTCGTTTTTGGTGTAATAAAGACCCACGAAATATTCGATTTCGTCGATATACTCGTCCATGATAGGAAAAATCTCGTTCTTGCTGCCGAGCAATTTCCCGTGTCTTATGAAGAAAATGTTTATACTGACGTATCCGTTTTCGACGTGATAATTGATTATATCCCTGTCGACCAAATCGGACAACTCGACCTTCTGCTTCGCCAAAATCAAAGACATGTAATCGAGTTCCTGCTTGAGTTCCAAAGCCACCTCGTAGTTCATTTGCGAACTGTGATACTCGATTCTCTCCATTATCTTGTTCTTGATAATCGTGTCGTTCCCGCGCAAAAAAGATATGATTTCGCTCTCCATCTTATCGATTTCCTCGGGACTCACTTCTTTCACACAATACCCTAAGCATTCCCTTATATGGTAATACAAGCAAAGTTCCCTCTGCTTTCCCTCGCACTTCTTTAAAGGATATAGCCGATTTATCAAGTTGACGACTCTTCTCGCCGCATATTGATTCGGATACGGTCCAAACAGTCTCCTCCCTTGCATCTTCTTCACATTCAAGTAACGGACGATTTTTAGCTTGGGATAAGGCTTGCTCACGAACTCTATATAAGGATAACTCTTGTCGTCACGCAGTAAAATGTTGTATTTGGGGTCGTACTTCTTGATTAAATTCAATTCCAAGATGAAGGCCTCGTTCTCAGTCGAAGTCACTATGTACTTGAAATATGCGATTTCGCTCACCAACTTCTTCGTCTTCCCTGTCACTCGACCGGTGAAATAAGAAGTCAACCTGTTCTTCAAATCCTTCGCCTTTCCGACGTATATGACCACATCGTTCTTGTCGTACATCTGATAAGATCCCGGCAAATGTGGCACCAAACTTAAACTTTCTTTAAACATAAGACATCACACATTTATTATACACCATAATGTTGCGTTTTTGATATAAATGTCAAAAAAAAGACCTCAAATTGACCATATATTCAAAACTTATCAATAGTTCGTAAATTCTATTTTTGCTATTGCAATCCTCATCATATTTTAGTACAGTGTCTATAGGAACCCCTCTCCCAATTGTTTGAGTGTTTGCCTTCCTGCCGTTTTTATTCATTTGTTCACCACCGATGACTTAAAAACGAAAGGAGAGAAATTATTATGATGAAACATTATAAAGAAAAGTCACCCATGAGAAACATAATAATATTTTTGTTCTGTATTTTCGAGAGAATGATGTTCGACAACATCCTACTCAAAATACTAGAGCAAACAAATACTCAATCTGGCGATTGAGTAAACACCGATAGGAAAACACTCAATGAGGAGATTGAGGGTTTCCTTTTTATTTTATGAAGTTTCCTTCATCTACATACATTCTAACACATCGCCTCGCCATTTTCAACATTATCTTGTCACCAATCTCGACAAATGATTGTAATTTTGCTACTAATTTGATACACTTTTCCTAGAGGTGAAGTCCCATGGAACCATTGCGAACTAGTACATTAGAAATCAAAAAGTCGAAGTTCATCGGACTTCTCTACCGCGTCGAATCCAAAAATGACGTCGAGACCATTTTGAACGACCTCAAGCTCGAACACAAAAAAGCGAGACACATGCCCTACGCCTACCATATCGGTCCGCTCGCCAAAAAGACCGACGACAAAGAACCGTCGGGCACGGCCGGCTTGCCCATTTGGAATGTCATAGAACGACACGACCTCGATAAAACCTTGATAGTCGTAATCAGATATTTTGGAGGTACCAAATTAGGTGCAGGTCCCCTTCTTCGTGCTTATTCATCCGCGGCCAACGAACTAGTCAAAGATTGAACGAAATCCTTCTCCCCTCGAAGAGAAGTTTTAATTTATCCTAAAATTCTTTATGTTCTACGATGTAATAAAGTCCCTCGTAATCTCTTATGTAATCTATCTTGCCGACAATTCCGTAGATGAACACTTTGATTCCTCGTTTTAAAAACTTCATAACTATCTCGTCCGTCGCGACCATGTCGAGTAAACATATCATCTCGTAATCGTAATCGACCGTCGAATTCAAGACGTAGTTTAACAAGCCACATTTGAGTTCGGGATGTCTTTTCTTTAGCCTCTTTATCAACCCGTTGTCGAAACTCATAAAATAAGTCTTTTCATCGACGTACTCTAAAACCTCATCCAAATCGACCTCACACTTGAGTTCGACCAATTTGAGCATTCCGAAATAGCTTTTCAAAACATCGCAAAGCATCGGAATAGAACTTGGAACCTCTTTCGACCCGAAGTTATACCTCGACAACTCGTCGTACGTCATATTCCTCACCAATCCGCGTCCATCCGACGTTCTTTCTATAGTCGCATCGTGCAAGATGACCAGTTTTCCATCTCGCGTCTTTCGAACGTCGAACTCGATTCCCACGAACTCGTTGTTCGCTGCATTCGTGAACGCTTCCATGGTATTTTCTTTAATAAACTCGGTTTTATAACCCCTGTGTGCTATTCTTTTCATATCTAAATATATGAAAAAAAGAGACTATTTACCACTCGTTGGAGTCATAATATGCCTCTTGTAATCGTCTAAATGCTCGTTCGGTGTAACCAAACAGAGTATCCTTTGATAATACTCTTCCCGTGGTAAACTCTGGTCGATTCTCATCAACTCTTTGAGCAAGTACAAACCCCATTCCCTGTTTACTCGATAGTTCTCCAATAACTCGACGGCAATTATATATCCCAAACAATAGATGAACTCGTTAGATAAATTCATATTCAATAGTTCCTCCATGGTCGCATCTTCGCCATCCACTATCGAATCTTGAACCTCTTTATCTAAAATACTGATTCTTGGACGTTTACTCTCTTCTTTCTCAATTTCCCATAGAGAAAGTAAATCTTGTTCCAAAACTAAGAAACCGCTCGATTCGGCTATATCTTCAAAATATTTACCTCTATGACTATAGGCAACACATCTAAATTCGTCCACCGTAGTCATGTATTCTAAAGACAACAACTCAAAAAATATACTCACAATTTCGGTAAAAATGTCATTTTCGCCATAGAAGCCCAAATCGAAATTGGTTAAAAACTGCACGGCATGCCCATACTCGTGGCACAAATCCAAAAAATCGTTAATTCCGCCAGTTCTTTTAAATCGGATATGCACCTTTCTTCCGTAAGGCACATAGATGCACGCCGGCTGAGGATTTACCTACATTAGCCTAGTCATGTTGAGATACTTACCTCTCTTTCGAAATACCCCTATGAACTTCTTGAAAATGTCTTTATCCGTAGCATCTCTGTAGAAATCGTGTACTAATCCGAATAACTCATCATCGGACATATTGGGAAAATACTTATATCCTTTTTGTACATCTAGAGCGTCACATGTACCTATCGGTTCGACTAATGACATAAAATCTGAAATATCTTCCATTCTCTCCATCTCGAGGTCGAGTCTTTTAAATATGTTTTCTTTTTTTGATACATCAAAAATATCCTCTTCAAAAATGAGATCGCTCAAAATACTTATAGACGCATCTATATCCTAAGTTCGGAATAAGTAGCAGATTCCCTCAAACGCATGAGATTGAATAATTGTTTACCGAATTTATCTATATACCATCTTTTCGATTTGTTTATTCCATCTATCTTCATTTTGCTTCACTTCTTTTTTGTGGATATTATTCTACCAAATAGGTCTATCATTGTCTAGTTTTTCACAACACAATTTTATCAAATAAAAAGTCTCCCTAGGAAAACTTTTTATTTTATCATTACTCTTTCAAAGACTCGATAATCATCTCTACTTCACTAATGGGCAGTTCGGCACATTCACTTATAGTTTCTATATCGAAACCTTTATCTAACATGTTCTTAATGAACTTTTGATTACCAAGTTTCAACCCTTCTTCACGACCACGTTCCAATCCTTCTTCACGACCTTCTTCACGACCACGTTCCAATCCTTCTTCACGACCTTCTTCTCTGCCGCGTTCTAGTCCTTCTTCTCGACCGATTTTTCTTTCGGCATCTAACGATACTCGCTCGCGAGTATACGATTTCATAAAGTTTGAAGATTTCTCAGCTTTTTTTGCTTCGTCTGTGTATCTTTCCA
>CAYYLF010000013.1:0-27762 GCA_964472425.1 uncultured Muribaculaceae bacterium
CTTTGACAATTTTAAATTTTTTTGAAACAACTTACACATTTAACTTGACAAACCCCCAATTCCAAATTTACTGCTTCCGCACTAAATTTGGAATTTTTTCTTAGAAAGAAAAACTCCAGACTAAAAGTCTAGAATTATCTTTATAATTTTATCTTCTCATTTATATAACCCTTGAGTCTGGTGATGTGAATGGTAATTTGCTCCATCGTATCTCTATCTCTCAAAGTGACCGTGTCGTTCGCCAAAGTCTCGTCATCTATAGTAATCGCAAAAGGCGTCCCGACCGCATCGCTTCTTCTGTATCGTTTACCGATACTTCCGGTCTCGTCGTAGGTGACAGGGAACTCGCTGCACAAAATGCTGTAAATCTCTTTCGCCTTATCCGCATGAACTTTCTTGATTAGAGGTAAGATGGTAACTTTGTAAGGAGCCAAAGCTGGCAAAAGGTGCAATACCTCTCTCTCATCCCCGCCCTCGAGCATTTCTTTTTCGTACGCGTCGCACAAGACGGCTAAAAATAATCTATCCAGTCCGACCGAAGGTTCGATTACGTAAGGAAGATACTTCTCGTTCGTTTCCGGGTCCAAGTAACGCATATCGACCTTCGAATGTTCCATGTGAACACCCAAATCGTAATCGGTTCTATCGGCTATACCCCAAAGCTCGCCCCAACCCATCGGATACTTGTATTCGATGTCGGTCGTCGCCTTGCTGTAGAAAGACAACTCTTCTTGCTTGTGGTCTCTATAACGCAGATTCTCTTTCTTGATGCCCAAAGTTTTCAAAAAGTCCAAACACGTATTCTTGTAGAACCCGAACCACTCGAGGTCTGTCCCTGGCTTGCAGAAAAACTCCAATTCCATCTGTTCGAACTCGCGAACGCGGAAAATGAAATTGCCGGGAGTTATCTCGTTTCTAAACGATTTACCTATCTGGCCTATTCCGAACGGAACCTTGAGTCTCATAGCCCTTTGTACGTTGTTGAAATTGACGAAAATACCCTGAGCAGTCTCCCCGCGAAGATACACGGTACTTTTGGTATCCTCCGTGACTCCGATGTGAGTCTCGAATAGAAGATTGAACTTTCGAATAGGCGTAAAATCAGTCGAACCACAACTAGGACAAGAAATGCCGTTTTCCCTGATGTAATTCTCCAACTCTTCATTAGACCATCCGTCTCCCGTCTCGGCTCCATTCGTAAAATCCTCGACGAGTTTGTCGGCTCTATGGCGACTTTTACACTTCTTGCAATCGACTAAAGGATCGGCAAAATTCGCCACATGACCGCTCGCAACCCAAACGTTCGGATTCATGAGAATGGCCGAATCGAGGCCGACATTGTAAATGTTCTCCTGAATGAACTTTTGAGTCCAAGCTCTCTTTATATTCTCCTTGAGTTCCCTACCTAAAGGGCCGTAATCCCAAGAGTTCGATAAACCACCGTAAATCTCACTACCTTGAAATACGTATCCGTATTGTTTGCAATAAAGAACTATATCTTCCATCTTGACTTCTTTCATGTATCCTCCTAAATTTCTTGAATGACCGCGATTATCATCGGCTTCGACTCGGTCTCACTGTAGAAATACTTTCCTAAGTGCTCCCTGATTTCGGTCTTTATGCTATTGTAATCGACATAATCTTTCGTCGTATTCTTCGTTATGATGTCCTCGCTCATTCTCTTTATCTCGGCAATCATCTCGGATGAATCTTTGACATAGATGAAACCTCGTGTCGTCACTTCTGGTCCGACCAAAATCTCTTTCGTCTTCTTAGATAAACTTGCACTCACCAAGACTATGCCGTTCTCGCCCAAAACCTCGCGATCCTTTATGACGAGCTCTCCGACGTCTTCCCCTATCGAGCCATCTATCAATGTTTCACCAACTTTGATAACTTCGATTTTATCCTGCAAGACTCCGTTTTCGAAAGTGACCATCTCGCCATTTTGCTTCAAGATGATGTTCTCGTTCGGCACGCCTAAAGACGACGCCAAATTCGCATTTCCGACCATATAACGGTACTCACCCTCGACCGGCATGACGTATTTCGGCTTCAAGAGATCTATCATCATCATCAAATCTTCTGTACTCGCATGATGCAAAATACTTCTATCCTTAGGAATGGCATAAGACTCGACGTCCATTAAAGCCACGTCGTTTTGCAAATCGACCAACTTTTGTTCGTTATAATCGTATGATGGTTCGGCAAATAATATGGTATCGTTCTCCTTTAAAGTTACGAATTTATCGTATCCGTCGACGATTTTTCTCACATTGTGATACTGATTTCTCTTCGTGTCGGACACGATTATGACACTTTTCTCGTCGGCAATATTATCCAAAGTTCCTATGGTGCCTTCGGGAACGGTCAAATAACCATTCTGGATTGCCATATTGATTATACTTTGCAACTTGTGCCCCATAATGACCGCTTTTCTATGCGTATTCAAAAGAGAATTGAAAACCTCTTGTATAGTATAGAGATGGTCTTCGAAAAGAGAAATGATGATTCTCCCTGGAGCCTTGTTGACAATGTCCTTATAAAACTTCTCGAACTTGTGGTTGGGACTAGTGTGTCCGACTCTCTCCGAAAAAGATGACTCGGACAAAAGACAAAGCACCCCAAGTTTTCCGACGTACGCGATTTTACCCAAATCCATACTGTAACTTCCCGTCATCGATGGGTCGATTAAGAAATCACCCGTATATACGACCGCGCCATCTTTCGTGTTGACCACATACATGACCGAATCCGGTACCGAATGGTTGATGTTGATAGGAAATACGCTCACTGCGCCAAAATTTATCTTGTGGTGGGCCGTAATCTCTACGACCTTTTTCGCATCGAAACCGTTCAACTTCAAATACTCGATAGTATACTTGGTCGCAAAGATTTTCACGTTCGGAAGCACCTTCACCAAATCGAAAATTCCATCGACGTTCTCGGGATGAGCGTGCGTCAAAAACACTCCTCGAATCCTTTTCTTATTCTTTACTAAATAATCGTAATCGGGGATTATGTAATCTATTCCGTACATCTCCTCGCTTGCGAACTTGATGCCGACGTCGAAGATAAAAATCGAACCGTCGACCTCGATACAATATGTATTCTTTCCATTTTCGTTTAGGCCACCTAATGCCATTATCTTAATTTTACTCATATAAAAATCATTCCTTTCTAAAAAATATAAATTATAATAAGTCAAAACAGATAACTAAATTATATCACAGAAAAGGAACAATGTCTAATTTTATGTGGCCTCAAACGAAAAAGAGCCAATCACATTGTTACGTAATTAGCACGTTGCACTCGATTTAAACGAATAACTCACTGTGACTACCAGTCGATAAAAGCACTAATACGAGATTTTCATCCTCGTACTTGTATATTAATAACCAATCTAGCGTTATTTGACATTCGCGACAATTCTTATAAGTCTTATCGTCGATTAACTGGTGATCTCTGTATTTTACATCCATAGTTTCTTTATTTGCTAACATAGTAATGACGTCAAATAACTTATTTAAATCTTTATTTTGTTTTGCCATCTTTTTAACTTGTTTTTTGAACTTACTAGAAAAATCGATAGTATACTTCGTATTCAAGTCGAAATTAATCATCTTCTAATATCGCATTCATCATTTCGTTCACATTTTTATAGCCTGTTCTTTTTCCTTCTCTAATCTCACGAACAATCTGTTCTCCTTCTTCCAACGCCTCTAATAATTCCACATTAGGTTTAGGATTTCTAATTTCAAAAGGAATACCGTTGTTCTTGATAAGTTGCTTTAGTGCCATGTTGAAATACGTACTCATATTCAATCCTAAATCTTTTAAGATATTTGCAGCTTCTTCTTTATCCCTGCTGTCAACTTGAACATTGACAGCGCTCGTTAAACTTGCCATGCATAATTATCTCGCTTTCTAATTATAATTATATCATTTATTTGTAGTGCTTCCAACAAAATAACATTAAAAATACTACAAAATTACAACGGATATATATATTATATGTATATTATTATAAAACTATTCAAATAGGCTAAAAAATATAAGAGAGAGAATTCCTAGCGTCCTCTCTCTTTTTCGTCGATTAATTTCGAAATATGAACGACTTCCAAATCTTTATATTCTAGTTCGTTCAAAATCGTCTTTACATTTTCGAGCTTTGCTGTGGAAGTTAAAAGGATGATGCTTCCCGGCTCGAGTTGTTTTTTGATTTCGATTAAATTCGTGCTCGTAAGTTTGAGTTGAGCGTCTATGAGATAGTAATTGTTCTTTCTACACAATTCCTCGTCACTTACATCTCGAAGACATAGCTTGGCTTCGTCTTTGAGTTTGGCATTGAGGGCATTGAACTTATCCCGAGACGTCGCCCCGTTTATCAGTTCTACATTTTCTTGGGGTTCCGTTACCTCGGATACGACCACGTCGAAAGGTACCTTTGACGCCGAAAGAAACTTAGCCGCCTCTTCATTATTTAAAACGAGGAGGCTAACTTGTCTTTCGTTGGCATTTCCTGCCAAAATGAACTTATCTTTATTATCTTCTAAGGAGGTCTTAGGTTTGATGTAGTCGTACACGAGATAATTCTCGTTGAAGGAACCGAAATCGTGCATCGAGAGATAGCTCTCCTGGGAGTTTACTACCCGTCCGAATTTCCCGGGAACGATGGTGTTGTCCTCCAAATTTATAACCGCGTCTATCGGTTCGACTTCGTACACGTCGCTCACAGCCATAATCTCTTGCATGAGGTCGCTCTTCGATGCGACGAGCAAACTTACCCTATCGGTAAAATAGAAACTGAACGCGACTATCGCAAATCCGCCTATCCACTCAAAAATTCTTCGCATAAATAATCACCTATATAAACTTATGAATGAACCGCTTTTTTATGCGGCATTTACACATTCATCGTTGGCGATGAAATCATCCTCGTCGGGAGAATCTTCATCGAAGGTTTCTTCGCGACTTTTCTGAGAAGTCATGAAAGAAACTTGGTCGGCAACTATCTCGTAGGTATAGACCTTATTGTCGTCTTTGTCGATATAATTGTTGTTTTGGATGCGGCCCTTGACGGACACCATGTCGCCCTTTCGGCAAAACTCGCACACCTTTTCGGCTATGACGTTCCAAACTGTACAGTTTATGAAGTCCGTCTCATAGATGCCATCAGAATTCTTGTATTGTCTTTTTACGGCGAGCGTAATGTAACATCTTCCCCGGCCATCTTGATGACGTAAGACGGGATCTTTCGTGAGTCTACCGACCAAAATCAAATTGTTCATGGGACTTTTCCTCCTTTCCGCCCACACTATATCAAAAAGGCTCTAAACAGGTCAAAGTGCAAAAAATCGATTTTTGCACTACAAAAAACGCAAATCTCGCTGAGATTTGCTATTTTTGCAACAATTTTTGTCGAAAATGACATTTTTGCTATGCAAAAAAACGATTTTCGTATCAAATGCCAAAAAAACTGTAAACGATTATCGCACTGGCAATTATACCGACCAAATCGGCTGAAAGCCCTGCTTTTAAGGCATATCTTATCTTTTTAACTCCTATACTCCCGAAATAGAGTGTTATCACATAAAACGTCGTATCCGTGCTTCCTTGCAATACGGACGCGAGCCTTCCTATGAAAGAATCGGTCCCGAAGTTCGTAAAAATGTCCGTCATGATGACTTGACTTGCCGCCCCGCTTATCGGTCTTAGAAGAGCCATCGGAAAAATAGAAGTCGG
Organism: uncultured Muribaculaceae bacterium; assembly: GCA_964472425.1. Taxonomy (GTDB): domain Bacteria; phylum Bacillota_I; class Bacilli_A; order RF39; family UBA660; genus RUG11867. The sequence continues at coordinate 5,746 of CAYYLF010000013.1, forward strand.
TATCATAGGACCCAAAATGCCAGAAATGCGTCCGAACAGCACGTCCAAAAATCCGCTGTGCAAAAAGATGTTGACCGCGAACACCATCGCGACCGTAAACGGGAAGATGCTTATCGCACTTTGGATGCCGTCCCCCGCTCCCTTGACGAACGACGAATAGATGTCCACCTTCTTCACTAAACCGTATATTATTATTCCCGCAATCATCACAGGTATCAATATCAAAGAGACCGTCGTCACTTTTGCTTCCTCCTTATCAAATAATCGACCGTTAGCCCGGCGACCGTCGAACATAATGTCGCGGCCAACGCCGGACCGATAATTTCGGACGGATTCGCACTGCCGTACATCGCCCTAAGCGAGATGATAGAAGTCGGTATGAGAGTTACTCCCGATGTATTCAAAACCAAAAATGTAATCATCGCCGGAGTAGCCGTGTCCTTCTTCGGATTCAGCTCCTGCAACTTCTCCATCGCCTTCAAGCCGAAAGGTGTCGCGGCCCCCCCGAGACCGACCATATTCACTATTATGTTTGATGCAATCAACCCCAACGACTCGTGTCCTTCCGGAATACTCGGAAACAGCCTCTTCAATACGAAAGAAAATTTGTAGGCGATTTTCGACAACAAGCCACTGTCGCTGGCAATCTGCATGAGCCCCATCCAAAGCACTATCACGGGCAACATGGTGAGAAACATCTCCAAAGCTTGAGCCGAGCTCGCCAAGACCTCGTCGTTCACCAAAGAAATGTTTCCACTTATGAAACTGTACGCAATTCCGATTAAGAGAAGTCCGCCCCATACCAAACTTACCATCCCAAAAACTCCTTCAATTTTTCCCACCAAGATTTCGGTTTCTCGATTTTCTTTGCATATATGTTCGTCTTCACGTAAACCTCGTCATCCAAACTTATCGTCATATTTCCGATTACAGTATCTCCGTCTCCAACTTCTACGCCTTCGTAAAGTTCGACTTCCCTTTTGACGCGTTTCTTCTCTTCTTTGGTCAAAAGCATTTTGAACGAAGAGGCCGTATAAACCTTATATCCACTCTTGTAATCGACCATCGGATTGTCCTTGTCCAAAAGAGTATAACTATCGTACATCGCAAAATACTTTTCGTACAACTTTTCGTGTGTATCGAACCTATCCGGGTCTACGAAAGTCGCGATAACGAGATTCTTTCCATCCTTCGTCGCACTCGAAACGAACGTATGCCTGGCTCTCGTCGTATACCCTATCTTCCCTCCGGTCGCGTACTTGTAATCTGTTATCAATCTGTTTTTGTTGTACCACTCGTACTCGCCAAAATTCGTTTTCACCTCGTATTTTTTGGTGCTCGTAATCTTTCTAAACTCCTCGTTCTCCATCGCTTCTCTCATCAAAAGACACATGTCGTTCGTCGTACTCTCGTTTTCGGTCTCGTCGTCGAGCCCGTGTGGATTCGAAAAACTAGAATCGTGCATTCCTATCATCAAAGCCATCTCGTTCATGAGACGCACGAAGCCCTCGACACTTCCCGCCGTATTGACCGCGATGGTTAGTCCAGCATCGTTTCCACTTCGAAGCATGAGTCCATAAAGCAAGCCGCGCATTGTCATCTTCTCTTGTGGCTTCAGATAAATGGAACTGCCGTACGCATCCAAAACTTCGTCCCCGGCCGTGACTACTTCATCCAAATCGGCATAATTGAGTGCCACCAAAGTCGTCATAATTTTCGTCGTCGATGCGATTAAATATTTCTTATCCCCGTTCTTTGAATACAATACTCGCCCACTGTCCGCGTCCATGACCGTGACCGCATCGTAGGCCTGCACTCTTCCGACGAATAAAAACATAACTGCTAAAAAAACTATAATTCTCTTCATACATTTCACATCTAAGTATATGTTTACGACCACAGAAAAAGAGCCAAATTCGGCTCCTTATGACGAAAATAAACTTTAACCTGACGAATTACAATAAGTTTAATTCTTTTTTTAAACTATCTTGCAACAATTTAGAATAATTTAGACCTTTGACGTCGGCTAAATTTTTTAACCATTCTGGCATAGTAACTGTCGTTTTTACAGTTTTCGAAGAAATCTTTCTTTCATGCTCCAATACATCTAATTCCACCATCGTAATAAACTCGCCCTTATTAAGCTCGATATTCATGTAGTCCATAGTCGGTTCGGGAAGATTATCTTTATATTCTGGCAACATGTTGTATAAAGCATCTTGAGCCATATTATACGCATCTTCTAATCCGATACCAAAGGTAAATATATCGTCGAAATCTATAAATTTGACGTTGTATGCCTCGCCCTCTTTTGAAAAAACTGCCGGATAAAAATATTTGTTCATAATAAATTTTATGATTTTGTAAAGTAGTCGGCGATTCTTGACTAAATGTTGATGTTCGTACTTTTTATTATTTGTAATAAAGTTCCTTTTGGAATATCGCCCTTGTGATTAAGAACTATGCAGTTTTTATTGCCTTTCTTGAATTTCATATGAGAGCCTTTTTGACTCACGACAACCAAACCATCGTTTTGAAGGGCCCTAATCACCTTTTTTACAACAACCACAATTATCTCCTTCCTAGTTCATTATAACACGCGTACGAGTATGTGTCAGCACATACTCATACATTATGATATGCATGCACAATGAATTTTTATACAAGTTCTTCATACATCAGTCCACGTCGTTTCTCGACAATATCTCGGCCGGAGTCTTTCTAATCGTCGCTCGAATAGGCATCAATCCGACGATTATGTTGAGTAAATATACCAAGATTATTCCAAAAATCAATATCGCATTGTTCATCTTGTACATAGTGAAAAGTGGAACTTTCAACAACTCCTTCATGATAGCCCCCATGAAAACCGCGCCCGGCAAACCTGCTAGAGTCGTGATAACCAAAATTTCGCCTAAGAACATCTTGTAAATATCCGTTTTCTTGACCCCGATAGCCCTGTATATGCCGACTTCTTTGATTCGAGACAAGAACGACGCTCTTATCATGAGGAAAATTTCGATGAAACTTACAGCCAACAAGATACCTGCGAGCACCAAAGACTCTATTATATTGTCCTTTATGGACTCTATGTATTTCTCTTTTAAAACTGTATAATTGTCGATGGCCTCGTACCCTTTCGCTTTGAGTTCGCTTATCATGGCTTCCTTATCATCCGCGATTATGAGCAGATTTGCATTTTGGATGATGGTCTCGTACTTGAAAGTGTTCGCCGAAACGATGTATTCGTTCACACCTTCCGAAGAAGTATAATGTCCGACGACCTTGAGCTTCTGACCATTTACTTTGACGTCGAGTAGAGACCCGATAGGCATACTGTAAGCGTTACTTGCATTTATTATCACTTCGTAATCTCCGGAAGGAATCTTACCTTCCTTCAATGTGATATGGTTAGCATAGACGTCGTAGCTTTGTACAGCCGAAGAATCTAACACGATAGAAGGGTCGTAACTGAATTCGTTTTTAGGTGAAGCTGCGATTACATCGAAGAACTTCGATTCGTCAAAATAGATACAAGGGTCTTCCGTATCGCTCACTCCGACGATTTCGTACTCCTGCCCCCGAACACTCGCCTTGAGGCCCACATAATCCTCATACGTATGAATATTCAACCACTCGATGGTCACATCGTTCACTTTGGCGGCATCTATCACCCTCTTGTCGAGAACGATTTCATTCGCCTTTTCTGGCATTCGACCGTATACGATGTTTCCACTTTCCAAAAGCTCAGTCCCTGCCAACGACCCGGTTAGTTTTCTCGTCTCGCCGACGAGTTGCAACAACTCTTCGTTCGAAATATCTATACTCACTTGTGAATCCCCCGGAATCGCGTATTTGACACCCCGCATACTCTCGATTTTGGCAAAGTCTTCCGGTCTGTTCTCTTTCGTCTTGATTACGATATAATCCCTATGCGCATTCAAGAAATCTGCATCCTCGATATCCGTCACCCCGAAAATGCTAGACAAAGCGTAGATTATGAACATGGCCGAGAAGAAAAATCCGAAAAGAAGAATCTTCTTCATAAGTGGATACCCGACGACTTTCTTGAATCCCGTCTTGAGCATCGTAAACACATTGTAAATCGAAGTATATCTAAGCCCGCGGTCGTTATTCAATTTACTAAAATCGAACTTCGAGTCTTCGTAGTCTTCCTTCTTTATCTTTTCGTAGTGCCCATTCACGAATTCGATACCCGCATCCTCGTCGACCACCTCTATCTTCTCTTTGCCGTGCGTCTTTATGTATATGTTGCCGTTTTTGACTACTATATCTAACTTCAATTTTTCTTTCGCATCCGAATACACGGTCATCGCATGAGACTCACTCGTCACCTTCTCGATGTTCTCGAAATCTTTCAAATATATCTTGTTATCTATTCGATAATCGAGTTCGTTCTCGTGCTCGTTCATCTCGTCCGACACGATTTTTCCATCGACTAAATTGACAATTCGCGAAGCGTAGAAATGCGCCAAGTCTTTTTCGTGTGTGACTAATATTACCAACTTATCCTGCGAAATCCTTTTGATGATGTTCATAATTTCGATGGTGTTTCGCGAATCCAAATTCCCAGTCGGCTCATCCGCAATTATCACTTCCGGATTCTTGACGAGAGCTCTCGCGATGCCGACTCTCTGTCTCTGCCCTCCGGACAGATTCCCAGCGGGCTTGTTTCTGTAACGGTACATTCCGACGAGTTCCAAAATGTAATCGACTCGTCTTTTTATCTCCTTAGAACTCTTGATGCCAATCATCTTCAAAGAAAGAGCGACATTGTCGAACACCGTAAGATTATCTAACAGATTGTAATCTTGAAATATGTATCCGATGTTCAAAACTCGCATTCTATCTTTGCGGTAATTGCCGACTTTCGGCATCTTCTGTCCGTCGATGTAGATAGAGCCAGAATTTATCTTGTCCAACCCTCCGATTGCGTTTAGCAAAGTCGTCTTCCCGGAGCCCGATGGTCCGAGCAAAGCGACTAACCCAGTGTCGCCCAACTCCAAGGACGTGTCGTTTATGACGTGTATTTCGTTTTTCTTGTGTCTAAAGAAATACTTGTCTACGTTCTTTAACGAAATCATTTCTACACTTCCTCTCTATACGTACTCATGACGGAATCTTTGAACAACTTGTGAGCATACCTATTAGATATCAAGAAACTCATGATTGCGAGCACGATGTACACCAAAACGTAATCTTTCAATGTAAAATACGCGACCATATCGGTGATGTACTGCCACGTAATTATCCCCGACTGAGATAACAAGGCGAGCTCAACGAATGCGAAGAAAGCTACGTTTATATCGACGAACAACTCTATGTTGAGCAACTGCCTAGCGACTTTTTTGGTCGCACCTAAAATTCTGATAGTCGAAAAATACACGTTTCGAGATTTCAAAATAATCTTTATGATGAAATAGCTTATGAAGAATAATACGACTGTCGACCCAAAAAACATCACGTTGCGAATTATTTTGAAGAACCCTTTGAGCATCGCCCCCTCATCGACGAGATTGTCTTTCAGATAGTAGTATTCGTGCCCCATTGCGTCCATTGCCTTCAAAGTATCTTTGTCGACTTTCATGTCGTCCAAGAAAACGCTCACCTGGTAGTTACCGTTGTCGTAGAGCTTTCTGTAATCCGCTTCGCTTATGAAGATGTTATCTATATAATCTTCGTAATTTGCGAGCCCAGTTAAACTCTTAAAATTGTTCGCATTCAACAAGGTTTTAACTTCCAGATTAACCTGTTTCTCGAAATATATGTTGCTCGTCGTCAAAGTAGCATTGTTGTACGAACAATCGTAATCGCTACAAATGAAACTTGCAGGGATTAGTGTCTCTCCCTCGAAAAGGCTAGAAAGAACCTTCACGCGACTGTAATTAGCTTCTCGGAGTACCATTTTGTTGCCTCCGACGGACAAAGTATCCGTATTGTATCGGGAATTTATCGCTATGCTCATTCGGTCGAAGAGAGATTCCGACAAATAAATGGTTCCATAAAAATCGTCTTCCTCTTCGAATACGACTCCGACGATTTTTACTTTGAATGTATCTTGGCCGCTGTAGTACTCTTCCAAAATCATCTCCTTATTGAAAAGCTCGTCTTTATAAAACAACCACGTACTCGAATCTTTAGAGATTCCCAACACTATCTCGTTCGGCCCACTCGGCAATCGGCCTTCGTTCACACCCGAAAGACTCGCCGCACATTTGAAATGTCCAGGTACGTAAATCTCTTGTGTATCGGAATAAACTCTTCCCTCCGCATCCAACATTCCGTCGTTCTCTTCGACCGTGAGAACGTTGTCGAGAGCCCTCAACTTATTTATATCTTCTTCTGTAAATGCGGATTTATCCTTCTTATGAAGAATCACACGATTCGGACTCGTATCGCTAAAAATGCCATTGTAACCGACCAACGAATTTGTAAAATCCTGCTTTCTCAAACCCGAATATTCGCCTGTCACGAGCAAAGTCAAAAAGAAATAAACTGCAAATAGAAGAGCAAACTTCGTCGCGATGTTGAACGCATTGCGAACTCCGAGTCTGATTTTGTTGCTCGTCGTCAAATCCTCGTACAAGGCGAGTTCTGCTTCACATTTCTCGTAATTTTGCAACTTCTTATCTTCGATTATCTTGCCGTCGTTCATCGCGATTTTGCGAGTTGCGTAATCCTCGACCTGCTCATAATTGTGGGTGACGATGACGACCAATTTTTCCTTCGAAATATCTTTGAGCAACTTCATGATGCTCTTGGCACTTTTGACATCCAAATTTCCGGTCGGTTCGTCCGCGACTATGATAGGCGTGTCCTTTGCAAGAGCTCTCGCAATCGCGACCCTCTGTTTTTGACCACCGGACAATTTCGAAGCCTTCGTGTTTTTGTACTTGGATAATCCGACCGTCTCGATGATGGAATTGATCTTGCTGGCTACTTCACTTCTCTTGTATCCGTTCAACAAAAGCACCAGTTCGACGTTTTGGTACACCGTGTAGCTGTTTACCAAATTGAAGTGCTGAAAAATGTTGCCGATGTACTTCCTGCGATAATTCTCATAATCGACCTCCGTATAATGACTAGTCTCTTCGCCATTTATGTACATCTCACCTTCTTCGTAAGAATCCAATCCCGAAATGACGTTCAACAAAGTCGATTTGCCACTTCCCGATTCGCCCGTGATGACGACGAACTCGCCCATGTCCAAATCTAAATTTATCTTGTTGAAACCGCTCGAAATGGTCGATTTATTGTAATAAAACTTCGAAACGTTTTTTAAAGATATCATACTCATTTTCGTTCACCCTTTCCTTTAAATATATCGTTGAAATCGCGATGTATGTCCTTATAATTGTACCCGAGAATACATTCCAAATTGACGTTCTCCATCGATTTGTATATGTTGTGGTCGATGTTGTCGTCGATTTTCCTAAAACTCTCGATTAGCTTCTTTATCTCCATTCGTTTGCCCGCATCGTGCTCGGGCTTCTTCGTAAAATCGCACGCACAATTTATGAACTCGAGCCCATTGTATCGAACCCAATTCAGAATATCCCTTTCCTTTATCAAAGTCATCGGCCTTATGAGTTCCAATCCGTCGAAATTCGAACTCACGACTTTCGGCACCATCGTCTTCACTTCGGCCCCGTACAACATCGACAGCAAAGTCGTCTCTATCACGTCGTCGAAATGATGTCCGAGCGCAATTTTGTTGCAGCCGAGTTCTCTCGCTTTGTCGTACAAATAACCTCGTCTCATGCGCGCACACATGTAACACGGACTCTCCTTTGCAATCTTATCTATTACCTTGAAAATGTCCGTTTCGAATATCTCGATGTCCAAATTCAATATGCGAGCATTTTCTTCGATTTTTTCTCTGTTCACCTTCTCGTATCCGGGGTCCATCACCACGTATCGAAGCTCGAATGGAAACTCTCCGTGTTTGGCTAACTCTTCTAACAACTTTGCGAGTAAGAACGAATCCTTCCCGCCCGAAATGCACACCATTATTTTGTCACCTTCGTGTATCAAATCGTAATCTTTGACGGCCTTCACGAATTTAGCCCATATCTCCTTCCGATAAGTCTTTATTATACTTCTTTCGATTTCTTTGTGCTTTTCCATGTGTACCTCCCTAAAAAACTCCATTTCTTCCACTCGAACCCATCGTACCACAAAAGAAATCGATATGCAACTTGCAAAAAAACGTTTTTTGCAATGCAAAAACGCCAAAATCGACACGAACGCCCGGCAGTTCTGACGATTTGCCAAAAAAAACGTACCAAAATCGTTTTTTTGCAACTTTTTCGAAAAAAATTGCACGAAAAATCGAGGCCTTAGAACCTCGAAAAGATTTCTTTATTTGCACTTTTTTTTACATGTCGCATTTTCATCGACGACCGCTTCTATGAGTCCATTGTAGATGACAGATAGTTCGCTCTTCTGAACTTCGTCGAGTTCGTCGTATTCGCCTTGTTCCCTGTCAAATGAAACGGACCCAGTATGTGCTCCGACTATCTCTCCATCCTTGACGGCCACGACCATCGGAATGTCTATTCTCTTGTTCTGCAATTCGTGTTCGAATCCATCGTCATCGACGATTGTATAATTGTTCAAATACTCGTTTAAAACGACCAACATGTCGTAGTAACCTTGTTCAGCTTTCTTCGTCTCGACTGGCTTATCGTCCTCTATCTCGAAAACGTTGAACTTATCGGTCATATCGACGTACAAAACTTTCTCCAAACAAGAACAATTGGTCGATTCTAATAAAGTCTCGACGACACTTCTCGACTTCCCATCCGTAGGAGTTCCAAAAAATATGAGTCCCGTACTCGTATTCGCAAATGCAACAGCCTCATCCAACGACGCATACTCGATTTTGCTCTTGCCAGCCAACTTCAAAGATTGATACTTGTAAGATTCTCCGGCCGTCTTTCCATTCAAGTCCTCATATTCACTTTTGAACTTTCTCGCATCCGCGGAGCCCGACATCGTCATGACGAGTACGATTACACCGACTAATACGACGAGCAATACTACTCCTACGATTATGTTTTCTTTCTTCAACTTCTTACTCTTCAAAACCTACACCTCCATAAGTTCGGTTTCTTTGGCCTTAATTTTGTCATCTACTATCTTGTTGTACTTCCCGATAAGTTCTTGAATCTCGTCCAAAATTCTCTTTTCTTCATCCTCCGGCAACTCGTCGGCCTTCACCTTGTTGTTGCCATCCTGTCTCGCATTTCGCAAAGCAACCTTCGCATCCTCGCCCATAGACTTCGCCTGTTTTACGTAATCTCTTCTCTTCTCCTCCGTAAGTTCTGGCAAAGTGAGAATAATCATCTCTCCGTTGTTCGTCGGATTGATGCCCAAGTTAGCTTCTTGTATGGCCTTCTCGATATCTTTCAAAGTGCTTCTATCGAAAGGCTTTACGAACAACTGACGAGCCTCGGGTACGGTTATATTCGCGACCGCGTTTAACGCGGTCGGAGCTCCATAATACTCGACCGTCACACCACTCAACATACTAGGATTAGCCCTTCCAGCCCGCACGGTCGTGAGTCTCTTATCCAAAGTCTCTATCGCTTCCTCCATTTTAAATTCAACTTCATCTAAATGATTCATATATCCAATTCACCTTTTCCTTGTCATAATTATAAATGAAAACGCCCTTCGTCGTCAACCGAAAAGCGTCTATAAACTCATGTTATATCTTTCCTCATCCCTATCACACCCATCAATTCTTAGCACCTATCGCATACGGATTTCCTTGGCTTCCATCACCATCCGTTATACGAACATTTGAGTTCAGAAAGACTACTGGGCGAACCCCACGCGCAGCGTACACAGCGCTGTCGTAAGAGCTGTACACCATGCCGGACGAGTACAAGAGGACCGAGTAATCCACACTCGTTGCACCCGGCGACACAGTTAATTGATAAGCGTTGTTATATAGCCATCCTGCACTTGGGATTGCTCCATAATAATTATCACATTTATGTCCATCTGTATAACATTTATTATCTACACCATTAGCATATGTATATACATAATCACTTGGATACATTAAACCCACATTTTTCATTATATTCGTTGTTCTCGTTTCTCCACTACAATTTCCTGTTGTTACACAGGTCGTTTCTCCTCGCTCAAAGTTATAATAGTCTGGGCCTCCTAAATTTTCATATGTATTTGAATTTCCTAAGTACCATTTTACTTTTGCTACTTGCGAACGTGCTGTAGAATTTAATCCTTTTGCGATGGTTATTGCCGGTGCTGTATATGAACTAGAGGTTTTATATGTATAACTGAAACTTCCTTCTGTATTATAGTACTCTTCATTTAATAGATTTTGTAATGATGATGTACTCCATTCATTTGTACTACTTCCATCTGTATAGTCGTCCCATGGTATATCTCCTATCGATTCGTTTCTTATTATTTTCATTAATGGCTTCTTCATCCCAGTCTCAGTCTCGACTGTAAATACTCCTATTATTCTCCACGTCTCATCGTTGAATGTTATATAGTTATTTGGCTCATTTCCTATGTATCTATAATCTCTTCTCTCTTCGGAAGTCCACCCAGTCGTCTGAGTTGCTTCTGGATGGTCGAATGCGAACATCTCTTTTTTGTTTCCTGATGCATATGCCGTTACATTCGCATTGTTTGCCTTTGCAATCAACATATCTGCCGATGGATTTGCAGTTGTCACTACATCAAAATATACTGTACATTCGTCACTAGTCTTAACTTTTAAACTCAATGCTTTTGTACTAGCATTCTGACTTATCACTCCGCCATTCTTGCAACTACTCTTCTCAGTATTTAGTACGTATCCATCCTTCGGAAATTCTTGAGTGTCGCTCAAATTGTAATTTCCTTCCTCGTCTTGAATGTACATAGCTATCATACTGCCTGAACTCTTCGGTATCTTGGTTATATTTTTGAAATTGCCATTCGTAGAACCTATATGTATCCCCATAACTAAAGTACAAATTCCAAATAATAAAATTCCTATTTTTTTCTTCATGTCAATTTATCCTCTTTTCCTAACTTAAAGTACATAAAAGACTGGCATCCCACCCACATGTTCGATTTTTAAATCCAAAATGATGTGTATTTTAAGGCTTTCCCCCTTCGCCTACAGTCTCCTATATTGACATTATACCACCCTCCCCAGTTGTGTTTGTCAAGCCCTAAATTGCATTTTTTTCGTTATACATTTTAGGAATAAAATTCCCAAAATGTATAAAACTATGTTTATTTTTTATTGTTTCTGTGCTATACTATACGTGAGGTGAAAAACTGACATGAAATACATGAACAGAACCATGGAAAAAACTATAAAAGAATATATAGGAAAATACCCAGCTATTCTAATCACGGGTCCACGCCAAGTAGGAAAGACGACTTTGCTAAATTACATCACGAGACTATCGAAAGAAAAAATCAATTTTGTTACTTTTGACGACTTAGTACTGCGAACTCAAGCCAATAAAGACCCGGAGTTATTTTTGAGAACTCACGAAGCGCCACTGATAATCGACGAATTCCAGTATGCACCAAACTTATTATCCTATATTAAAATAAGAATCGATGAAGCTAGACAAAATGCTCTCTTTGGCGATGGCAAAGAAGTAGGGACACTCTACTATTTGACGGGAAGTCAAATTTTCGAAACGATGGAAGATGTGACCGAATCTTTAGCTGGTCGCATAGGAATATTCGACCTCTACGCCCTCTCGACAAGAGAAATCGAAGGACTAGAGGAAACTCCTTTCGTTCCAAATCTAGATAACATAAAGAAAAAAACTCCAGTCAAAAGACTTTCAACTGTAAAAATATTCGAACGCATTCTAAATGGAAGTTATCCAGAAGTACAACTCGGAAATATACCACTCGAGAATTACTATCAAACCTACATTCGTACATACATAGAAAGAGACATTCGCAAAATCATAAACATCAAAGACGAAAATAAATTCATCAGCTTTGTAACATCACTGGCAGCTCGCACAGGTCAAGAGTTTATTGCGGACCACCTCGCAAATGAAATAGGAATAACGAACAAAACTGTCGATGAATGGCTTTCAGTTCTCAAAAATACGGGTATAATCTATCTTCTAAATTCTTATTCCAATAATGTCACTTCTAGAGCTGTCAAACATCCCAAAATATACTTTATGGACACTGGACTCGCATGCTATTTAGCAGGTTACACGGACGCGACTGTCTTAGAAAAAAGCGCTTACAATGGAGCCATCTTTGAAACTTACGTTATAAGTGAAATAGTCAAATCTTATGCCAACAATGGAATAGAAACTAAAGGTCGCCTCTATTTTTATAGAGACAACAATAAAAAAGAGGTAGACCTCATAATAAAAGACAACGATACTCTCTATCCAGTCGAAATCAAAAAGAGCAGCAATCCTTCACGGGAGGCGATTAAAAATTTCGACATATTGAAGAAAACAGGTTATGAAGTAGGCACAGGAACAGTACTATGTTTATGCAGAGATATTGTTGCTATCGATGAACAAAACTACTGTGTCCCTATCGAATACATATAAAAGGCTTGCCCTTTTTTCTTTTGTTTAAAAGAAAAAATGTCCTCTCGGACACTCTTCCCATCATTCTTCTATCTACTTGAAGGAACTTAAAGACACTCTACGCAAGTATCGTTTAGACATCTAATGCTGCAAAGACAGTCTAGATTTATAGTGAAAAAACTGTTCGTACTTACATAAGGATAAAGTCCCGTATCTTCTGTGTTCGGTGCTAGTACCCTGAAAGTCGCCGCATTGCACTCCAACTTCTCTACTCTGAATACGTTAGAACACTGAGATGGCTCGGTACAAGTCGTGATGTCCTTGCTAATTGGCATTGACACAGCATTCTGTCCATTTGGACAACAAGTATAGAGCATTATAGGTCTCGTATTGCAAACACAGCAAGTCGTTCCACACCCTAAGACTGGTCTATCGCATGAATCTAAACAGCTTTCAGGGCAAGATGCATTCTGCTGCAAAATTAGTATGACTTGTAGTATCTCTGCTATGCCGTTCGTTTCATTATTATTGTTAGACATAATATTCACCCTTTCATTTCTTTCATTAATAATTTATGATTGAACGGCCAAATAGTGCATACCTTCGAAACAAATAGTGTATTTTTTCTCAAAACTATAGTATAATTGACCTTAGGTGATAAATTATATGGGATGGGAATATCTGATTATTGCCCTAGTACTATTGATAATCGTGCTAGTCGCAATAAAAGTTTCTAGTAAAACCTTCGACGAGGACATGAACAAACTCGTCAAATACTTGGGCGGCAAAGACAACATCATCGATTGTGAAATCTCGATGTCCCGTTTCAAAGTAACTTTGAAAGACGTCTCGCTTGCCAACAAAGAAGGTATCCAAAAACTTGGGGCTCAAGGAATAGTCGAAATCGACAACCAATTGAAAATCGTCTTCGACAAAAATGCTCGAGCACTCAAAAAGTACATCAAAGATATGCGTTGATGTACTTTTCTAATGTCTATATTTGTTATTTTGCCTATCTCTCATTCGACGATTGACGAACATCTTCTCAGCTTCGATGGCCTCATTTTTCACATCGACATCCGCAAATCCTCGTCCGAGTTCGCCTCTCGCCATGCCTAACTTGCTGTAAACGTTTCCTCTCAAAAGATAAGTCCTTTTCTTGGATATCTCGAGCATGTCTGCTATCTGTTGTACTCCAAAGATACCTTTAGAAATACATTCGAGCACTCGCACTTCACCCGGAGTCAGATTAGCACACTCGATTATTTTGTCGAGATTGCGCTCCCGAGTACCATACACGACCTCCGCCTCCACATCGCTCACGCCGCTAGCCGCGACGGCACAATCGACGAAATCGACCTCGTCAATACTTATCCCTCTTCTGTGTTCGTACTCTTTGATAGCCTCGTAAATAGCCAACTCATAAAAACCTGTTCGATTAGAAAGCTCTTTTAACCCGGGATTTGCATTTCCTTCCTCGATTAAATCCCTTTTCGCTTTCAATATGCTTATAAGCTGTCCAGTAAAAATTCTGTTGTCGTGATAATCGCCCTTGTCGTAAAATCCCATATGCCAAACGACGAAAGCCCGTATCTTCCAATTTATCCTTCTCGTTATATACATGAAAAAATTTTCGGTCCTATCGCTCAAAAAATCGTCTACTCCTTCGACCAATCCTTCGTATGCACTTTGCACTAAGTCATCCTCGTCCGCTCCCGTCCATAGATACTCATGAGCCAATCTCTCGGCATGAGGCATGCAACTGGAGATTATGCGGTTTCTCGTCTCCACATCGCCTTCAAAATATGCTTTAATCAAAGATGCGACCGAATCGGGATTTACCTTGTTACCTGTTTTGTTCATGCTTTTGCCCCCTTTAATATCGATTTCTATTTCTACTTCTCTCCTTATGACGTTTGTTCACGAATCGTTTTTCGTCTTCGACTATTCGAATGGAATCATCCTCTTCTAGTAAACTCGATCCTGCCTCTTCGAGTAACGGAGCCAATTTGTCGTAAAGGGAGTCTTCCAATCTGTATATGTATTGAAAAGAAGTTCTCCATGTTCTCGCCATATTGAATCTGTTCATCTCGTTTTCTAGCAAAGCTTCTAATAGCCTCCGTTCATTTTTCGTCAATTGGACCTTTTCTAGAACATCGGCAACTTCATCTTTGCTTTCTCTAGAAATTATTTCGTCCTCTGGACAACTCACTCTGCGAATTACCTCGCGCAAATCCACGTCGTCCAAACTTCCATACGTTGCCCTATCGACTTTTTCGAGTAAATCGAGAACAATAACTACATCGAATCCAGCTCGATTTGCCAACTCTTCGATGCTGGGTTCCCTTCCCAACTCCAACGCAAGAGTCTTCTTTACATTCAAAAAGTTGATTAACTTACGACGGTCGAATCCGTTGCTGCTCGCAAACACGAACTCGGCTATCGCTTCCTTGACTTGCCTTCGTATCCTTTTGATTATGTGCTGATAATTGTTATTATACTGATTATTTCTGAAGTCATCGACGCCCAAAATGAGACCTTCATACGCGGCTTGAAGCACATCCTCGTCGTCCATACCCAAACCGAAGTATTTTTCGGCGATTTTCTCGGCGTTCGGCATATAACCTTCGATTAACCTATTTCTTGCAGACTCGTCCCCGTTCCTCAGCGCTTCGATTAACGAAGGCACGATAGTATCTTCAAATTTCAACATAAAAAAGTCCCCCTTTTAAATGAGACTTATTCTATCACAAAATCCTTTAAAATGCAAATCCCCCATTTAAAAAACACCAAAGTTTTCCTTTGATGTCGTTTTATTTAAAGAACTAATCTCTAAGCTTGGCGAGCTCCTCTTCTTCTTCCGCAAGTTTAGCCCTGTCTTTTTCGACTATCGCAGCCGGAGCCTTGTTCACGTAATTCTCGTTTTCTAAAAGTTTCTTTCTTCGTGCGATGGAAGATTCCAACTCCTCGATTCTCTTCTTCAAAGTCTCAGCTTCCTCCGCATCGTTCTTCTCGTAGTACACAGAAACATTGTATTCTTTATATATGACGTCGTAAGATGCGTTGTATCTCTCTTCGATTTTCGCATCGTTCAACTTCAACATGTTGGCAATTATAGAATAATTTGATTCCGTATTGTATTTCACTCCAAAATCCTTGCCGACGCCGTTTTCCAACTTGAACGTCCTAAACAGCTTGATGAATTCGAGCATCTCGTCGACTTCCCGAGTGTCGATATCGTACTTCGCTTCGCTCTTGGGATACTCATCTATCATGACCGAATCGCAAGCCCGGAAAGGCAACATCGCATAAATTTCTTCGCTCACGTACGGCATGAACGGACTGATGAGTCGTATAATCGACGACAAAACGCGATATAAAGTGGACTTCGTTCGAACGTCGCTCGAGCTAAATTTAGCCATCTCTATATAATTGTCACAGAAATCGTCCCAGATGAAACTGTAAAGATTTGCTCCCGCATTGTTGAACTCGTACTTGTCCAAGCACTTGCGAGTCTCCTTTATAGTCGCATTCAACTTGGCCAAAATCCATTTGTCCTCGATTTTCAAATCCTCCAAAGAGAACTCGTCTTCCTTCAAATCTTCGATGTTCATGAGGACGAACCTCGACGCATTCCAAAGTTTGTTGATAAAATTCCACGTACTCTTGACCTTCTCTTCGTCGTACTTGAGGTCCATCCCGGCACTCACTTCGGTTACCAAATAATACCGAAGAGCGTCGGCTCCATAAGACTCGATTACATCCATCGGGTCGACTCCGTTCCCTAAGGACTTGCTCATCTTGCGGCCTTCCTTATCTCTAATCAAACCGTGGATGATGCAATCTTTGAAAGGCCTCTTACCCGTAAAGTGCAACCCTTGGAAAGTCATTCGATTGACCCAGAACGGAATGATGTCGTATCCGGTTACCAACACGTCGTTCGAATAATATCGTTCCAACAAATCCGTCTTCTCTGGCCATCCTAAAGTCGAGAACGGCCAAAGCGCACTCGAGAACCAAGTATCCAAGACGTCTTCATCTTGAACCCAGCCCTCTCCTTCGGGTGCATCCATCCCGACGTATACTTCGTCGCCTCTGTACCATGCCGGAATCCTGTGTCCCCACCAAAGCTGTCGAGAAATGCACCAATCGTACGTTATTTCCATCCAATGGTTCATGATTTTCTCGAACCTCGCTGGTACAAAATTGACTTTCGTCTCACCATTTTTCTGATTCGCCAGCACCGCGTCCGCGAGCGGCCTCATCTTGACGAACCACTGTTTAGACAGATAAGGCTCGACCATGACGTCGGTTCTTTCCGAATGCCCGACATTGTGCGTTATTTTCTCGACTTCGATGAGCAGACCTTTTTCCTCCAACTCTTTGACGACCGCCTTACGACATTCGAATCTGTCCATTCCATCATACTTCTCGCCACAAAGAGCATTCATAGTCCCGTTCGGATTCATGATGACGATTCTCTCTAAATTGTGTCTATTTCCGACCTCGAAGTCGTTAGGGTCGTGAGCCGGAGTAATTTTGACGACTCCCGTTCCGAACTCCATATCCGCATGCTCGTCGCCGACGATGGGAATCTTTTTATCCAAAATCGGCAAAATGACATTCTTCCCGATTAAATGCTTGTATCTTACATCCTCCGGATTGACCGCGACCGCCGTATCTCCGAACAAAGTCTCCGGTCTCGTCGTCGCGACCTCCAAAAACTCTTCTGTTCCTTCGATGAAGTATTTGATGTGGTAGAATGCTCCTTCGACATCCTTATATATGACCTCCTCGTTCGAAAGAGCCGTCATGGCCTCCGGATCCCAATTGATGATTCTCTCTCCTCGATAGATGAGTCCTTCGTCGTATAACCTTACGAACACCTCGCGAACCGCCTTCGACAAACCTTCATCCAAGGTGAACCTCTCCTTGGTGTAATCCAAAGACAAGCCTAGCTTTGCCCACTGATTGTGGATGTTCTCCGCATACTCGTTCTTCCAATCCCAAGCCTTGGAAAGCCAATCCTCGCGATTCATGCTTCGAGGGTCGATTCCACTTTCCCTCAACTTCTTGTCGACTTTCGCTTGAGTCGCGATTCCCGCATGGTCCATTCCTGGAACCCAAAGCGCATCGTATCCGCACATCCTCTTGTACCGGATTATGACATCTTGAATGGACGTATCCCAAGCATGCCCCAAGTGCAGCTTACCTGTGACATTGGGAGGCGGAATGACTATACAGAAAGGTTTCTTCGACAAATCTCCTGCCGTAAAATAGCCTTTCTCCTTCCAATTCGCATACTTTCCTTCCTCGACCCTTTTGTGGTCGTACTTCGTTTCTAACATACATATCACCTTTCTAAATAAAAAAAGCTATAATGCTCGAGGGCGACTCACTCGTTCGCTGTACCACCTCGGCTTTATAACTTTAAAAATCAAGTTAATCTCATTATTCTCCTTAACGCGAAGCCACGATTTTTCTCCCTTTTCGACCTTCGAAACACCCTCTTACCGACTTTCACCATCCGTCGACTCTCTACCAAGCGAGTTGTTCCTACTCCTAAAAGTTCATAGAAAACTAAACTGATTATACAACAAATCTCGTCCGACTGCAAGTGCTTAAAAGGCAATTTTGCCACCATTACCCGAGCTACTTCGTTTGTTGTCACATATTAAAACCGCCATCGATAAATCTGCACACATCACTCACAGTTTTTGAAAAATCTTCGTAATTCGTCTCGAACCAATTGACGTGCATTTGATACTTGAACCAAGTATACTGTCTCTTCGCATATTTGCGACTTTTCTGTTTGATGAGACTGATTGCTTCATCTAAAGTCATGAGACCTTTCAAATAGGCCACCAATTCTTTGTAACCAATGCCCGTCTTCATAGCCTTAGACAATCCATACTTCAGGTAAAGACTTCTAACCTCGTCGAGAAGTCCGTTCTCCATCATCCCATCGACTCGTCTATCTATCTTATCGTACAAATTTTGTCTATCCGTTGAGAGACCTACTATGTACACGTCATCGTAGAGAAGTACGTCCTTGCGACCGTTGTGTTCACCCGAATTTAAACGCGAAATCATCCGCCTTCGATTGTTCACATGAACACCCTCAGCTTTGCCTTCGCGAACTAGAAGTTCGTACAACTCCTCATTCGAAAAAATTTCATACGAACAAGTCTCTTCCCTTTTTTCAAATTCGTAATCGTACAACCCGGCTTTCAAATACAACCCGGTCCCGCCGACTATGACGACATTCTTATCCCTATTATCTTCGAGGACTTTCCTCACATCTCGCTGATAGTCGAACACAGTATAAACTTCGTCTGGACTTACGACATCGAACAAAAAATGTTCTTGGCCCATATCTTCGTCCGGCGTATATTTGGCCGTACCTATGTTCATTTCCTTATATACTTGCATAGCATCGCAGTTGACGACTATTGCCTCGTATGCGACCGATAACTCCTCCGCGAGCCTAGTCTTGCCTACGCCCGTAGGACCCACTACACAGACTATCATCTTACTTTAAAGTTACCTTCTTGAAGACCTTCTTGCCCTTTTGGATGACGACCGTTTTTGCTTCTACTGTAGTCTTCACATCACTCACCTTCGTGCCATCGACGCTTATGCCGCCCTGCTCGACGAGTCTTCTAGCCTCGCTCTTAGAAGGTGCAAGCTCCACATCGACGAGCAAATCCAAAATGTTAACTCCTACACTCAAATTGGATTCGACCTCTGGCATGTTTTCGGAATTACCTGAGAAGATTTCTTCGCTCATCTTTTGGGCTTTATCGGCTTCTTCCTTTCCGTGAACGAACTTCGTTACCTCGTATGCCAATGCTTTGTGTGCCTCTCTTCTTTCCGGATGTTCTTTGTGGCTCGCTTCCAAAGCTTCGATTTCCTCTTTAGATAAGAAAGTAAAGAACTTCAAATAAGTGATGACCATTTCGTCTTCCGAATTTATGAAAAATTGATAAAACTCGTAAGGACTCGTTTTTTCCTTATCTAACCAAATAGCTTTACCTTCACTCTTCCCGAATTTGGTCCCGTCTTTCTTAGTAACCAAAGGCATAGTAAAAGCGTAAGCCTCTTTGCCGAGCTTCTTCCTTATCAAATCGACTCCTGCTGTGATGTTGCCCCATTGGTCTTGTCCAGCAACTTGCATGATACAATTTTTCTTTTCATAGAGAACACAAAAATCCATCGCTTGCATTATCTGATAAGAAAATTCCGTATAAGTGATTCCCTCGTCCAATCTTCTTCTGACGATATCTTTGTTTATCATATAATTTACATTGAAAAATTTACCGTAATCTCTCAAAAAAGTGATAAAATCGACATCTCTGCTCCAATCGTAATTGTTGACAAACTCGAAATCCCCGAATACTTTGCGAAGCTGACTGGTGAGTTTCGCAACATTGGCTTCGACCTTATCGTAAGATATGATTTCTCTTTCGGCAGAAGGTCTAGGGTCTCCGATTAATCCGGTCGCTCCTCCGACCAATATGATGGGATGATGTCCATGTTCGGCAAGTCTTTTGCAAATCAAAAAGCTCGAAAGATGCCCTATATGCAAAGAATCGCCAGTCGGGTCGGTACCTATATAGAAAGTGACCTCTCCCTCGTTTAACAATCTTTTTATCTCGGGACTCGTAATATCCTTGATGAGCCCACGCCATTCCAATTCTTCATATAAAGTCATAAATTTAAAGACTCCTTTCTTCAACATCAATTATATTCTATTTGCCTATCGTTGTCAAAAATAATTGCAATTGAATAGTTTAAATGCTTACATAGTGAAATCTTTTAAATTAAAGATAACCTTTTTACAGCATCATAGCGATGTTTTTGATTTTTTCAAGTGGAAGTTTGGTATACTTGTGAACTACTTCTTCGGATAACCCATCTTTTAACATGTTGGTCGCGGTGGTCTCGAGACCTTCTTCACGACCTTTTTCGCGACCTTCCTCGCGGCCCTTTTCGAGACTCCATTGGATGTTCGCCTTCATCCTCGTATTTCCCTTGTTGTATTGGTCCATGAGGTTTTCATCTCTCATCAGTTTCTTCATCTTGGTGACGAATTGTCTTATCATCTCTTCTCCTCCTTTCTCTAGTTTTTTGATGTCTCGTACATCTCCTATGAACATCGCCAGTATCATCCTCTCGGCATAGCTCATCCCTTCACTTCCCTTTTCTTTGTACTTCCTCTTCATGTTCGGCAAGTATATGTCCGTGTACACTATCCTCTCTCTTAATAGCTGGTCGTTTCCCATGTACCACACTTGAATCGTGTCTTCTATCTCCTTGTGTTTGTAGTTGTCGAAACAAAACTGAAAGACGTCTCTATATTCGAGGTCGTTCGTCGCGACTCCTTTCACGGCCTTGGAAGCATATAGGCGGTGGGCGAACTCCGCATTCCTCTCAGTCATGTTCGTGTTGTTCATCTCGAACGAGAACAATGTCCCATCGCATTCGTACACACAGTCTGCTCGGACACTTCTCTGCTTCAACGATTTCTTGTCTATCTCGTTTTTGTAGAACTTCAAGTTCTCCAATAGATACTCGTACTCCACATCGACGACCAGACTGATGATGAAACAGGCGAACTTTCTTCCCTCTTCCGAGGCGAAGACCATCTTGAAGACATCGTCGTCCGTCGTCGGTAAGAGTTTTGGACCACGATAACCCGATGAGAACTCTTCGTTCACATCTTTCTCGACCTCGATTCTTTTGTCGAAGATATATCTTTTCAATTCACCATATTCCTTTCGAACTTGGAACATACATTTCCCACCTTTCATACGAGGGGTCAAAATACTACCCTCTACTTATATTTTACCGGGAAATTTGAAATTTTCTCATTTAAAACGGGGCAAATGTCAAAAAAGTAGAACACAAGTTCTGTTTTTGCAGAAACTCCAATTTTGCTGAAAGCTAGTCGTGGAAAGGGATAGAGGCCAAAAATGGGGTCAAAAACCTGCAAAAAACGAAAAATGGCAAAAAGGGGCTAATTGGGCCCTCAGATAATAACCTCCTACACTCAAAATTATACTTACCTCTTCCCTCTTTGCCAAGGTAAACTTCTTCCATTATTTGATAATTGTTCGTATATTTTATCCATCATTCGAGAACAAATTTTCATACATTACCATAGACTATAATAGGAGTTAGGAGGTATATATTTATGTATTATTATGGCTATAATAACGGATACGCCGGCGGCAATCCCGGATATGCTAGTCCTTGCTGCCCGAATAACGGATTCGTAGGATACACCCAAGGTGGATATGGCTTCGGTGCCGCTCTTTGGATAGTACTCTTCGTCTTGCTCGTTATCATACTCGGAGCCGGCTGGTCTTGGAATGGTAACAACAATAATAACATGGGACCAAGACGTTAAAAGGATGTGACTCGTCACTCCTTTTTT
>CAYYLF010000014.1:0-27524 GCA_964472425.1 uncultured Muribaculaceae bacterium
TACGATTTTTCTATCATATTAACTTGTGACTTTTATTTTTGAAAATTCCCTAACCTAAAATTACATACTACTATACAACAAGTAAAAAACGAGCAATCCCTTTATCTACCTGGATTAGCTCGTTTTTGCTGCAAAAGTAAAGATTATACACTAAAAAAGTGATAATTACAATATCACTTCCAGATTTTGGGGCATTTTACTTCCAAGTTTTGAGGCATTTCACTTCCAAGTTTTGGGATAATTATTTTTTTAAGTGTTTCCCTATGGTATCGTTCCACTTGGCAAGTACTGTTTTTTCTTCAAATCTTTTGAGGCTAGATTTCGTATTTTTGCTGAGTTCGTGCAGTTTCCTTTTGTCTTTTAGGAGCTCGTCTATTTTTTGAACGAATTCGTCTTCATTTCTATTTGGTATGATGTATCCGGTTTGACCATCTATGATTATATCTGAGACTCCACTAGAGGTTTCGTAAGCAATCGACGGTAGGCCATAAAGCCCTGCTTCTAGTAAGACCATCGGAAGGCCTTCCGAAATGGAGGTCATGAGAAAAATCGAGGAATCTAAATAGTACTTTTTTTGTTCTTCAAAATTCAGGTATCCTGTGAAAACTACCCTATCTGTGAGATTTAGTGTTTTGACTTTGTTTTCCAGTTTCAACCGCTCGTCGCCATCGCCGATTATGTAGAGGTGAGCTTTCTCATTTCGGATTCGGGAGAAAATATCGAGCATTTCGTCTATCCTTTTTCCCTCGTCGAGGCGACCGACGCTTATGAGATTAGGCCTTGTGAGCCTGCTCTTTTCTTTAGGAGAAGTCGTCGTGAGCATGTTTGGAACTACCACTACTTCGGTGTGGTTGTTATGGTCTCGCAAGAATTTGCGGTAGTCGGTGGCAAGCGTGGTGGTAAGTGCGAACAGATAGTCGATGTTCAAGTATTTCGTCTTTAGGACATTTATGTATTTACGGTCGTCATTGTGATGGTGGTGTTCTTGGGCGATGGCTATCGCATCCTCAGTTTTGTATTTAGAGAGAAGAATGCTGAAGTCCCAGCGAGTGGAAACTAGTACTTTGCTGTTCGATTTTTTGATGGCTTCGATTACAAGATATTTTTTTAGGAATAGTATTTTCGCGGCTTTGCATCCTTCTTTTACGATTTGAAAAAATTGCTTTTTGGCTAGAGCATTTTTTAGTTCTTCTCGGTTGGGCTCGCCGTCGTATAGGTAAGTGACTTTTACTTTGTTCGATAGCAGATGGCTTCGGTCATTTTTCATCTTATAGAATGAGATTATTTCGACGTCGTATTTTTTGGATAAAGCGTTCGCATTGTTGATGGTGGCAGACTCGATTCCTCCCATGCCGAGGTGGAGATTCAAGAATGTAATCTTGTTTTTGAGATTTTGGGGACATCTTTTTAGGCCATCGAACGAATAGAACAAGTAGGCAAAGTAGAGGGATACGTATATCGAGACGGCCGGGGCCATGTAGACGTGTCCGGCGAGAGAGGATATGCCGACTGTGAGCAAAATGGTCATGGTATGGAAGAATACTTCGACCGTGATTCGACTCTTTTTCTTTACGAATATGACGAGTGTGTACACGAACGGGGTGAGCCATAGGATGATGGCTCCTAGACCCATGTGAAAGGCCATGTCGATAGGGTCAATTTCGACGAGTTTTACTACGTACGGGTTGTCGATTCTCTCGGTGTTCGAGAAGCCCATTCCGAAGAGAACGTAGTCCCAACTGAAGGAGTCTCTATACATAGTCCACGTGTTGATGGCGTATACGTCGCGATGAGACAGAAGTGGCGAGAGGGTACTTTTGAGAAAGGCGACAGTCTCGTCGTTTTTGGCATCTTCTTCGATGATTTCCGAAATTTTGTCTATTTCTTCTTGTTCGGTCGTACTGAGGGCGCTTTTCAAGTTCATGGCCGAGTAGTTGGTCGTCATGACGAGAACGACTATCGCGAGCATCACTAAGGTGTAGAGTATGTTTCTTTTGTCATTTCGTTTTTTGTAGAAGCATGTGCTTATCACGAGAAGTATGGATATTATTATGATGCCGAACATGGTCACTTTGGTTCCGATGAGGCTTATCATGTAGAGCGAAGCAAAGAAGATAATCGCGAGTAGTATTTTTCGGTCGGTTAAGAGTTCGTATATGAAAGGATACAGCAGTAATAGGATAGTCGATATTTCGTTGGCCGAGTAGAACCAACCGACCGAACCGGCATAGTCGTTTTCGTAAGAATTGAAGTTGAGTTTAAAGATGGTGGGAATCACTATCAGTATTATGTATACGACTATGCTCATAATCATCAGTTTGTCGACGCGAGGCTTGTCGAATCCATATTCATCGAAGAGATTCAAAAGTACGAAAAACATGGTCGGGAAGAAAAAGAATTTGACGAGATAGTTTATTTCGGCCATAAGAAAGTTTCCAGAGAGTAATCCCGGTTTAAATATGAGATAGCAAATTGTGTAGATGGCACATCCTACAAAGAAGATTAGTGAAGGACGTCTGTATTTGCTTTTGCTCGCTAGGAGAATGTAGATTGCTCCTCCTACCAAAACGAGTCCCTTTACTAGCATTCCGAGAGATATGGTAAGACCCGTAGTTCGTCTCATCACACTAGAGATGAGGTCTAAAAATGGGAGGATTAGAATAAAAATATAAAATGCTTCTATCAATTTGTCGTTTTTTAGCTTTCGTGTTTTTTCCATATAATCGCCTCGTATATTAACAGTGTATCAAATTGGGAAGTTAAAGTCCAGCGTGCTTGGCAATTACTTGCGATTTTGTAGAAATTTAAAACCTCGTCATAAGGACAAGGTTTCGGATGCCTAATTCTTTTCTTTTTTGATTTTTAAATCGTAGAGTACATAGTAAAGCCGAATCAGGGTTTTATGACTCTTTATCAGTCTCTTCGGAAAGCTAAACTTTTTTAAACAACTGCATTTGCGCCATTCTGGGTCGAGGTTATCGAGCATGTGGAAGGCAGCGTCTAGGAATTCACTCCGCTTCTTTTTATCTTTGATGTATCTTTGTTGGATTACGTAGTCTGTGAGAGTAGCAACCATAACATCGGTGAGAGCGTCTTTCATGTAATCGTATTTCGAAAGTTCGTCTATTATGATTTGGGAGATACTAAGAATGTCGAATATTTTTTCGTCTCGAGTGGTCGTCTCACTTCCCGAGTGGATGACATAGTACGATAAGCATTCGTCGATTTTGCCAATTTTTTTGGAAGCCATGATGGCCTTTAGGATGAATGGAGAGTCTTCGTATTTGAGTTTTTCTTCGAAGCGAATATTTTTATCTGCGAAGATGGTTCTTCTGTATATCTTGTTGCAAGGTCCGAGATTCAGTTCGGTTATGATAGACGGATCGTCTTTTATGTTGCAGTTTGGAAACGAGGCGACTCGAACTTCTTTGAAGGTTCCGTCGATATCTTTATAGAAGTCGCTTATGAGAAGGTCGAGGTCATCTTTCTTGGCTCTTTCGTACATTTTCTCGACACATTCTGGTGCAATGTAATCGTCGGAGTCGATGAACATGAGGTATTCGCCGCGCGCTTTTTTTATTCCGAGGTTGCGGGTCTTGCCTATTCCTTCGTTTTTCTTTTCGATGTAGACTATGCGAGAGT
Organism: uncultured Muribaculaceae bacterium; assembly: GCA_964472425.1. Lineage (GTDB taxonomy): Bacteria > Bacillota_I > Bacilli_A > RF39 > UBA660 > RUG11867. Next base: position 3,643 of record CAYYLF010000014.1, read on the forward strand.
CTTCGTACGTTTTGACGATTTCATCCGAGTTGTCGGGAGAACCATCGTTTATCAGTAGAACTTCGATGTTCGATTCAGTTTGGTTTAAAAGCGAATCGATACACCTTTTTAGATATTTTTCGGTCTTATATATCGGAACTATTATGCTAACTTTAATCATATCGGTTTTCCCATAATCTTTTTGAATATTATTTTTACGGTTTCTTTGAAGCCATTGTGTTTTAGACTGTAGGCAACTTTTTCAAAAAGATTCTTTCCTTTACTTTCTTTTGCCAACAACTTTTGAGTTTTGTGTGTGTCGATTTCTTCACATTTTTTTAGGCAATATTCGTATGTATTTTTGTAGACGGATTGCTTCAAATGCAGAGCCATTCTATAGTAGTAATTGAATATCGAACCTTCCAATTCTACTTTCCTTTCATCTGGGACGTCCTCTATCATATTCTTCCATAGCACTTCACCTTCAGTAACTACTTTAGGATTTACTTTTGTGTCTTGACCAGAATGTATTCTCGTTTTGGCTAGTATGTCATTCATGTGGACAAAGCGGAACGATTTTAACATTCTGTGCCACATTTCGTAATCTTGTGTGCATCTCAAGTTTTCGTCAAATCTACCGCATTTATCAAATGCTTTTTTGGGAATGAGAAGGGTAATACCATTGATACAACCTCTCAATAGACAATATTCTTGTTTTTTGGAAGTCATCTTTCCATCCAATATAGTAGGATTGCCTATTCTTCTTCCATTTTCGTCGATTAGTATGTAGTTGCTGAATAAAACTGTATTCTTGTCTTTTAATTGACCGAGGAATTTTACTTGCTTTTCTAATTTGTCTTCGAAATAGAGGTCGTCATGAGAAAGCCACGAAAAGTATTCTCCATCCATCTCGTCCAACGCGAGGTTGAGAGCAGATGCGACTCCGCCATTTTTCTTTTTGAAGTACCTTATCTTATTGCCATAACTCGAACAGATTTTTTCTGTCGAATCTGTAGACCCGTCGTCGACGACGATTATTTCTTTGTTATCGTAAGTTTGCGACAACGCACTTTCGATAGCTTCTTTTAGATAATTCTCTCCATTATAGACCGGTATTACGATAGATATGAGAGGGTTAAAATCAGTGGTTTTATAATTTGATAAAGGCTTTATGTATTTGGGAGAAATTATTTCTTTTTCTTCAATCGCTCTTTTTATTTTATCGAAATCGTTTGCGCTAATGTATTTAAGTATGCTACGATAGAATTCTGAATTATATAGAGCATTATTTTTTATATATTTATTCTCAATTAATGTTTTCGTTTTTTCTTGGTCGTTCATTAATTTTTCAATTGTATTGATGAATTTGGGCACATCTTCGATTTTAATTTCGTCTAACGCGTAACAAATCGTAGGTAAAAGTGCATTGGCTGCATAAATTTTTGCCCAATCAATATTTTCATCGTATAGAAGATTTACTGCTTCAAATAAGCATTTAATGCTGTCTTCATATTTTTTATAATCTTTGGTTCTCGTAAGCGAATTTCGACTTTGATAGTAGTGATAAAAATTGTTTCTACAATATGTAATTTTTTGTGCTTTGATAAAAGCTTTCGTAGTAAAAATTATATCGTCACTCTTTTTGTTTGAAAACTTGAGGTTTTTGATAATGTCTCTTTTAAAGAGTTTTGTGCAGGTAGAGGCGAAAGCCCAATGTCCCAATACTATTTTTTTGTCAATTTCTTCAGATTTGTTATCAGTATTACTATAAAGATTGTTGTGAAAAATACCATTTTTGATTTCATTGTTATCATATGTCAAGGCGATATCGGATACGACTATGTCACTTCCAAATTTTTCGGCCATATTTAGCATGTTTTGAAAATAGTTTTTATCCACATAATCGTCGGAGTCTATGAACCCTATATAATCTCCTTTTGCTTTAGACAATGCAATGTTTTTAGATTCTCCGGCTCCTTTATTTACTTTATTTTTAATTAGAGTAATGTTTTTTGAGTTGTGTTTCTTTATATATTGTTCAAGAATTTTGGTTGAATTATCTGTGGAATTGTCATCGACAATTATGGTTTCAGTTTTTGTTGATAAGAAAGGGACAAAAGAGTTTAAACATTTAATAATATAATTACTTGTGTTATATACTGGAAGAATGATAGTCATTTTTATTTTATTCACAAAGTTTCACCTAGTTACTTTTTCTTGATGTTATTTCTTAGCTTTCTTAAAGGCTCTGTAACTTTCCAACTTTTTGATTTTAAGATATTATCAATTTGTGTTTGTAATTCATGTATTTCAATTTGCAGTTTGTTTATCGTTTGTTGTGCTTCTTGATTTTTATCTGCTAATACATTTACTTTACTTTTTAATTCTTCATTTTCTTTAAATATCATGTTTTCCTGTAAAGAAAATATCTTTGATATTTTTTCTCCCATATTAGACATCATTTCATTAAATGTTTTTATTTTGTTTTCTATGGACATAACAGAGTTTTCATAATTTAAAAGTTTTTCAGTGCTTTCGGTCGTATTATTACATTTTGCTTTTACCATTATTCTATTGTCTGATTCTTCTTTTAAGACAGTTAAAGAATATCCTAATGTAATCAGTAATTCAGAGCATTTTAATGCGCAATATTCAGAGTGAAGTTCAATATATAATAAAGGATGATATTTTTTTAAAGTATTCAATCCGCCGAGTAATAACATATATTCTGCGCCTTCGATGTCAATTTTCATGACATCTGGGTGTATCTTTTCTTCTATTACGAACGAATCTAACGTTTTTGATTCAACAACAATGTTTTCAAAACAATCAGGTAAATTTTCATTGGATATTGTCGAATGAGACCCGGTGATTCTTGATGTAGAACTAGGTCCCTCTATTATTTTAGATAAGAACATATTTACGTTTTCATTTTTATTCGATAGTGCATAAGGATACATTTTAATATTTTTAGAAAATTCCTTGTTTTTTTCGAAATTTGCTTTTATTCTTTCGCGATTATATGGGTTTGGTTCAAAACATATAATTTTAGATTTGTCGGATATTTTAGAGAATACTAAACTTGATAATCCTATGAATGCCCCTACATCAAAGATTGTTTTTCCTATAATATTTTCTTCTGCCATATCGTTAATCATTTCTGGATCTGTGTTTCCATTTTCATATACTTTGAAGTATTCATCTGTTGTGTATATGGAAAAGTTTTTTGCATTACCTTCTTCAAAGGTTTTCCATTTTAAATTCATATAATCATCTCTATTCTTCAAATGTAATTTTCTTCTTAAGGCTTTTATATACGGCTTTATTTTCATTTAAGATTTTTTGTTTAAGTTTTTTTCGCATTTGTAATGGTAAAAGTCTATAGATTCGTCTAGGTATGGATGTATGGAATGTTGCTTCATATTGAACTGGTACAGCATTTATTTCTGAGAAAACTTTGTTTTTTAACATTTGATTGAGTACTATGCTCGCTTCTTTACTTTGATTATGGTTTTTGATTATTTCTTTGTATGCTGAAATTATATTTTTTATGTATAATTCTTTTGAGTATGTATTTTCAGCAAACGCACGACATTGTTTCCCTTTTTCTTTTAATTTGTTTAAATCTTTAATATTTTCGTTTAGACTTTTTGTAAATTCCTCTTCTTTTACTGCCAAACCGTATTTGGGCGAAGCGACGATTTCTTTTAATGCAGATCCATCAGTATCTAGACATAAGACAAATTTTCCGCAGGCCATCGCTTCGATAGCCATCATTCCAAATGTTTCCTGTTTAGATGGCATTAAGAAAATATCGCATGCTTGGTATAGCTTTGCTAATAATTCGTCATCGTCTACCCATCCAAATTCTTTTATAGTAAAGTCGTAATTTTCATTTATATCTTTAAGTAGTCCTATTTGGTCTGTGGTTATGATTGTAACATGTTTGTCAGTTTTGAGATTTTTGAGAGCTTCTTTTATTATGTTTAATCCTTTAAATCTGTCTGCTACACTTCTGAACATTATTACTAAATCTGTTTCTGGTATTTCAAGTTCTTTTCGAATATTGTTATTATTCTTCACGATGTTAAATTTTTTGGTATCTATTCCGAATGGAATTTTATAAATTTTTTTATCCTTCCATAAAGGGGATTTTAGGACCTTGTTTTTCATCCAATCAGATGCGACTATAATCGATATTTGTGAGTTTTTTAGTGCTTCATTTTTAATATAAAAATTTAAAGATGAATAGTCGGTTGTTATAGGGAATAATTCATCGAGATATGGGCAATCTTGGCATTGTTCCTTCCATTTTTCACAATCGAAATGATGTACGCAATGTCCTCCTAAGAAGAATGGATCATGAAAAGTAATAACACAAGGTTTAAGATTGCTTATATATGGAAGATACGCTGGGTCAATAAGGTTATGTATAAGATGGAAGTGGACAATGTCTGTTTCATAGAATAATCTATTTTTTATGAATTCTTTTTCTGCTCCTTTCATATTAAAGTTAAAGGTATAAGTCGATGTATCTTCACTATGTTTATATTGTACTAATTGTTTTGATAGTATTCCATTTTCTCTTAAATATTTGTGTAAGTCGTGCCCATTAAACTTGTTCCCAATTAGGTCGAATGATGATACTTGTAAATTTTTAAGAACCTTGGAACTTACATATTTGAAAGCTTTATCATAACCGGCTGCATAGTAGAAATCCATCATATCTGAATAGAAGTCCATTTTTGAAGGTGCTAGATTTTTGTAATCTTCGTCTGTGAATTCCTCCATCATTTTAATAAATAAGTCACTGTATTCTATGGAACCTCTCACTTTGCTTCTTCTACCTTGTCTGTTAGAAGAATCTCTTGCGGTTACAAGTATTTCTGGAATTAATTTATGTGGGAATACTGAGAAGGCTCTATAAAAAAATTCAAAGTCTTGTGCTACCAAACTGGTTTCATCAAATAAACCTACTTTTTCAAAACATGCTTTTGGAAAAAGTAATGTGCAGCCGTGAGTTTGATTATAGATTATCGGATGTAGCATACTCTTTGCTCTTTTTGGATAGGCTTTAATGTGGTTGATATAATGTGTTTCATAGATTTTGTTGTAATTTTCATCTATTCCGTCTAAATCTGTCATCATGATGGTGTTTTTATCTTCTAATTTGGATAATTCTTCAATTTGTCGTTTAATTTTGTCTGGATAGTATTGGTCATCATGAGAAAGCCATGAAAAGTATTCACCTTTCATATTTTTGATTCCCATATTTAGCGCTGTTGATGTTCCTCCATTTTCTTTTTTGAAATATCTTATTTTATCTCCATATTCTTTACATATTTTTTCGGTATTATCCTTTGAACCGTCATCGACAACTATAATTTCTATATTATTGTAGGTTTGGTTTAATGCGCTTTCAATTGCTTCGGATACATAATTTTCTCCATTATAAACTGGGATAACTATCGATACTAAAGGGTTGAATTTTGTTTCGCTTTTTTTATTCATAAATACTCCTCATTTTCTTAATATTTTCTCCATACTGTTCTGTTGATGTAGCCTGTGTAACTCATTATTATTTTTACTACTTTGATGCCGACGTGGTCTACATCGTAGTCACCGACGATTCTAGGTTTATCTTTTTGATTTGTGACTACTTCTATGGCATCGATTACGTCTTCTTTATCGACTCCGCACATTATGAGGGTTCCTTCGTCCATACCTTCAGGTCGCTCGTGAGCTTGTCTTACCGTTATAGCAGGAAATCCTAGGATAGACGATTCTTCGGTAATCGTACCACTGTCGGAAATTACGCAGAAAGCATTTTTTTGTAGTTTGTTGTAGTCGTTAAATCCGAGCGGTTTCATGTATACGACATTGTCCTCGAATTTGATGTCCATGCTTTCGATTTTTTTGCGAGTTCGAGGATGTGCACTAAATATAATGGGCATTTTATATTTTTTGGCCACAGCATTGATAGATTCGATAAGTGCTTCGAAGTTTTTAGGGTTGTCGACGTTTTCTTCTCGGTGAGTGCTCAGTACGAAGTATTTCCCTTTTTCTAATTTCAATTCTTCTAAAATGTTACTTGCATCTATCTTAGCCATGTTGTCTTGTAATACTTCTTTCATGCTCGAACCAGTTTTGATTATCGTTTCGGGTCTTATGCCTTCGGCGATGAGGTATCTTCTCGCATGTTCGGTCAAAACCATGTTGATGTCGCTCAGGTGGTCGAGAACTTTTCTGTTCAGTTCCTCTGGCACTCTTTCATCGAAACACCTGTTACCAGCTTCCATGTGAAAGACAGGTATTTTGTTTCTCTTAGCTGAGATGACTGCTAAACATGAGTTGGTATCTCCGTAAAGAAGTACGGCGTCCGGTTTATATTTCTTAAAGAGTTCGTCCGATTTTATTATGACGTTTCCAATTGTTTCGGCGGCATTTTCTCCGGCAGCATTCATATAAACGTCAGGGGCGCGAAGTCCCAAATCTTTGAAAAATACTTCGTTTAGTTCATAATCGTAGTTTTGCCCCGTGTGTACTAAAATGTGTTCCGTATATTTGTCCAACTCTTTTATCGTGCTCGCCAATTTAATTATTTCGGGGCGAGTTCCGACTATCGTCATTACTTTCATAATTTTTTTCCTTTCAGATTGCAGTTTTCGAAGACATTGCTATACAAATCTGGGTGAGCTAATACCCATTCTTTCATTTCTTTTACCATTTCGGCATAAGATGGTATGTCAAAGTCGTGCGAGAGTGATGTTCTAACGAGGGTCTTTTTGCTTTCGACTGTATCGTCATCTTTTATCGTTATGTCTTTTTTAAATTCTTCTTTGAATAGGCCTAACAAATCTTTTTTGCAAATGGTCTCGTTATTTACTACATGGTGGAGACCAGTGAGATTTTCCTTGATAGCAACTTCGATGGCTTTAGCCAACTGAATCGTGGTTACTCCGGTCCATATGACTTTGCTGTATCCGCCTATTTCTCCAGTTTGATTGATAAACCATTTGAACAATCCGATGGCATTCGGGTTGTTGTCTGGCCCAACTATAGAGGTCCTGAGTGTCACACTTTTGTCGTTTACGACTTCTCCTAAAGCTTTAGATCTGCCATAAAATGATGTAGCATCTTGGAAAGCGGTTTCGTCGTAGTTACCTTTAGTTCCTTCAAAGACACAGTCCGTGCTTATATGGACGAATTTAAAGCCGTATTCGGTTTGTAGACTGTCGAGGTAGTGTGGCAAATACGAGTTAATCAATACTGCTCTTCTTTTGTGCTCTTCGGCATCTCTGTTTAGAACTCCTATACAGTTGATGACTGCATCGGGTTTTATTTCTTCTAATATGCTTTCTATGCCGGTTATGTCACGCTCGGCGTCGAAGTAGTATTCTGCATCTTCTCGGCGACTCGTCGTAAATACAGTGTATCCGTTTTCTTCGAAGTAGGTTTTTACGACGTGCCCGAGCATTCCGTTAGCTCCGATTACTAAAATCTTCATTATAGTTCTCCCAATTTTTTGAGCAGTTCGACCATTCCATCGACGTCGAGTCTTTCAGTATTGTGGGAGTTGTATTCTTTTACGTCGTTTAGCATGTCGTTTCCAGAGTCTTCGTATTTGTCGTAGTTGAGCGATCTCTCGTCGGCAGATATTCTATAGTAATTTCCCAAATCTTCGGCATTGAGCATCTCTTCTTTTGTCACCAAAACTTCGTATAGTTTTTCGCCATGTCTCGTGCCTATGTGTTTTATATTTTCTTCTACTCCCATATATTTGCATACAGCTTTTGCTAGAGTTCCGATAGTGGCGGCAGGAGCCTTTTGAACGAACAGGTCTCCTTGTTTGCCGTGTTCAAAAGCGTACATGACGAGGTCGACAGCGTCGTCTAATGTCATCATGAATCTCGTCATGTCGGGATTGGTTACCGTAAGTGGCTTACCTTCTTTGATTTGTTCGGCAAAAAGTGGAATGACGCTTCCTCTCGAAGCCATGACATTTCCGTATCTGGTTCTACAGATAATCGTTTGGTCTGCATTCAGATTTCTTCCTTTGGCTACGGCAACTTTTTCCATCAATGCTTTGGTCATACCCATGGCGTTTATCGGATAAGCAGCTTTGTCCGTACTCAAGACTATTACCTTTTTTACGCGATGGTTGATTGCGGCCTCGATTACATTGTTGGCTCCAAGTACGTTCGTTCTAACTGCTTCTACAGGAAAGAATTCACAGCTAGGAACTTGCTTTAGAGCAGCTGCGTGGAATACATAGTCTACTCCGTCCATGGCGTCCTCTATGCTCGTATAATCGCGGACATCTCCAATGTAGTATTTGATTTTATTAGAGTATTCTGGGTATTTAGCCTGATACTCGTGGCGCATGTCGTCTTGTTTTTTTTCGTCTCGCGAAAATATTCTAATTTCTTTTAAATCGGATTTTAAAAATTTTCTTAAAACGGCATTCCCGAATGAACCAGTTCCTCCCGTTATCAATAATATTTTGTCTTTAAACATAATTACACATCCTTACAAGACAATTGTATCAAAATGCAGAAATAAAGTCCATAATTTGGGGAGAATATTATAAAAAAAGAACTAATTTTTGTTTAGTTCTTCTTTTAAAAGTTCATATAGGTAACTGGCACTTTCTTTGTAGAAAAGAGTGCTCGTGTCTTCTATTTTTTGGGATATTTCAGTATGATAGTATAAATCCATGGTTTTTTCGACAGAAAGTTTTTTTTCTTCGACTAGATTATAAATCATTTTCGTTTCGAGTTCCGAAATTAGTAAGTCCTGTTCAGGTGTTTTCGAATAAACTCGAGAATCGATTTTTCGAAGATGTTTTAGAGATTTTTCCGTATGGAACGAGTATTGATTATTGAATTCTCTATATCGAAGTCTTTCAATTAAAGCTTCTTCATTTATGTATTTATCCAAGTACAGATTAATCGATTTTAAAACGTTATCATCGGCGATAGGTCCATTTACGATATCGTATTTGTTGTCATGATTGGACAGCGGTTCAGCAAAATCGATAAATTTGTCATTGCGGTTGTTGACGACAAATAGAGCCCATTCGGCGTCCAATTCTTTGAATACTTTGACATTTAATTCTTGCGTTTGGGTCTCATCAAATTCATATGAAGTAACCGTCGGAGTTCCACCGTATCTTTTAGTTACGGCAATGGCACGTTCGATGGCTTGGTCTAAGATAGTCGTTAAATAGAAACCCGTTCCGAAGTCTTTATACTTCTTCGATTTTGCGAGGTCTATGTGGTCGATGGGTTGGTTAGAACCATGAAAAAGTATCACAAAATATCACCTCCATTATGGAGACATATCTGGGTTACGTCCTCTAGGATGTTTTGAAGAGAGGTTATGTGTTCACCTTCGTAGGTGGTTTCGAGAAAATTAATCGCTTTATGCTTTGATAAGTAATCGAAGGCGTCTTTGATTGTCTTGTTTTTTGCCTTGGCGAACTCGCGAACTATAAATACCATGTAGTCGACGATTTCTTTTCTTTTTTGACAAATGCTTAGTTCTTCGTTTTTCATGACTTTACCTCCTTCGTTTGTAATTATTCTCCCATCAGATTTTTGTAATAAGCGTCGCACACTTCTTTCGATTTGCCCGCCATGACCATTTGACCGTGGTCGAGCCATATTACTTTGTTGCAAAGTTCTCTTATAGAATCGAGCGAGTGTGAGACGTATAAAACGGTCGTCCCACCCTTTATCATCGACATCATTTTGTTTTTACTTTTCTCTTGGAACTTAATATCTCCGACCGAAAGGATTTCGTCTACTATCAATATTTCAGGGTCGACGATGGTCGAGATGGAGAATGCTAGTTTGGCGACCATTCCGGATGAGAAGTTTTTGACGGGAACATCGAGAAAATCTTGAAGCTCGGAGAATTCGACTATCTCGTCGAATTTAGAGTCCAGAAAAGCTTTCGAGTAGCCGAGGATGGCACCGTTTAAGTAGATGTTTTCGCGAGCAGTTAAGTCGCCGTCAAAGCCGGCTCCGAGTTCTATCATAGGTGAGATGACTCCCCCGACTTCGACTTTCCCTTTCGTCGGCTTCATGACTCCACTTACTACTTTGAGAAGGGTCGATTTTCCGGCCCCATTGCTGCCGACTATGCCTATTACATCGCCGGCTTTGACTTCGAATGATACGTCTTTTAGAGCCCAAAATTCGGTCTTCTTGATTCTCTTTTTTTTGTCGAATAGTCTTATAAACATCATCTTGAGCGAGTTGTCTTTTTCGACTCCCAAATTGAATTTCATCGATACATTATCAACTTTTATCATAGGACTTGCCTCCTTATACATAGTAAATGAATTTGTCTTGGTTTTTTTTGAATACGAATAATCCGATTATCAGAACTAGCACTCCGTATAGAACACATCCTAATATGTTCGTCCACGAAGGCATCTGCGAAAATAATAAGATGTCTCTAGTCGCATTTATATATTGATATAGCGGATTCAAAACAAATATGCTTCTCAACCATTCCGGCAAGATGGTTATCGAATAAAATAATGGGGTGAAGTAATTTAGAATGGTGATGCATATACCCCAGATGTATATCGTGTCGCGAAGGTAAACGGCAAGTGTCGCAAGGATGTAACTTACCCCCGTGACGAACATGAACATGAATCCGTATATGAATGGCAACAATAGGTAGTAAATATTTATGTAGCATTTTGTACCCTCGGCTGGATTTCCGGAAATGAGGAGTATCAACAACAGTGGTATCAAGGAAAATACGAAGTTGATGCCGACAAAAAGGCACTTGGAAATCGGGAATAAGTACTTAGGTATGTACACTTTATTTATTAGAGTCGAGTTGCCTACTATCGAAAGCATAGCCGTGTTCGTCGCCTCAGAAAAGAAGTTGAAGATTACGAGACCACTCATCAAGTAGACGAGATAGTTGACTCCCTCCATGTTGAATTTGAACATGTTGGAGAAGACGATGGCCATTACGGACATCATCAAAAGTGGATAAAGCACACTCCAGAGGACTCCAAGCACGCTCCGTTTATATTTGACTTTGAAATCGCGGGCAACTAGTTGTTGTACGAGGAATGTATATTTTTTGACGTTACTGTAAATGTTTTTGAAAAATGTAATCATCCAAATGGCTCCTTTGCTAATTTATTAATCCTGTTACAATATTATCATAGCTCAGGTTTTATTTCAAGCGATGTGGGCATTTTAGATAGTTGAAATAGGACGAAAGTTTGTGTATAATAAACGGTATGAAATGATAAAAGAGGTTATTTTGATGAAGTGTAGTAAAACCAGGGTTTTTAATATAGTATTGGCAATTCTTCCTATCGTCGATTTGCTTACGAGTCTTACGACGCGGTTTACGACGTGGAGCATATCGATAGGTATCATCGTAAAAACGATAATGCTCGTCTATTTTGTTTTTTATATTATGTTCGTTTCGAAGTCGAAGTATAAAAAAATGGCGAGAATAAATCTAATCGTCATGGTCGCGTTTGCAGTCTGTTATTTCGCCTTTAAACCAGGATTATTTGCTACACATTTTTTGATATCGGAATTTTCTTATATGATGAAAGTGTCGTTTTTGCCGATTTTATTTTGGGGGTTATTGTGCTTTTTTGACGATTCTGGATTCGAGAAGGAGAAGTTCGATAAGATTTTTTTGGCTCAAATACTCACCTATTCTCTTTTGTTCGCTTTGCCTCTTTTGACCAAGACATCGTTCAATACGTATGTCGATGGGAGTGAAGGTTTTATCGGATGGTTTTATGCCGGGAATGAAGTGTCGGCCATATGTGTCTTGTTGTTGCCTTTTCTCTACGTGTTTTTGGAAAAAAAGAAAGTCTTTTTCGTCTTGGCGATTACGATTACTCTCTTCTTGTTTTCTACCATCGGCACTAAAGTTATTCTGTTCGGATCTTTGCTTGTCACCATAATAGTCTTGTTGGAAACTTTAATCGAAAAAAAGTACAAAGCTAATGTGTTCGCAATTTTGGGGGTAATAGTCTGCCTAGTGATGCTCAAGAACAGTACTTCTTTTCGCAATATGAACAAGATTATAGAACCTACGGAGCCGACACCTCCGGTCGTGGACATTGTAGAAGAGCCTCCGGTCGTAAAGGAGAAGTCTTGGTTAGTAAAGTTGTTGAGTGGACGGGATGTCTATATCGTTTCTACTAACGAGATTTATAAGGAAAATTTGGGCATGGATACAGTTCTCTTTGGTCTAGGGTTTAGCAATACCTCTAGTATAAATGACGGGGCAATAGAAAAGTTAATCGAGATAGATATTTTGGATTTGTTCTATCATACGGGTGTCATAGGTCTTTCAATCAACATTTTCCCATTCTTTTATTGTCTATTCGAGTTTTTTAAGATTTGGGCTAAGAAAGGAATAGAATTCCGTGGTGGGGTTTTATATTACGGACTAATGATTTTGCTCGGTTGTGGAATTTCTTGCATAAGTGGACACGTTTTAATCAATCCGGCTGTAGCTATCTACTTAGTTATGTATTTAATCTATTTCTTGAATTCTATAGGATTTTTTCTTTTAGACACTCAGAAATAGTTTTGTTTTTACAGTTATTATTTTATGCAAAAATCAATATTTTCAAAATATGAATTTTGCTTTTTTTTAATTGTTCTATGTTACGTCAATTTTTATTTTTTATGGTTGATACACCAAAACAAGATTTTTGAAGTACTGATATTACACCAAAACAAGATTTTTGCTTCGAGTTACATTAAAAACTTGCAGTGTATAGGAGCGTTTATTCTACGAATTCCGAATTCGGGTATATTTTTTCCATGAGGTCGTCGTTGTAAACGTAATCTAAATGTTTTTCGAAAAGGGTCTTGGCTTGGATGTTCTGTCTTCTTTGGCGACGACGAATACAGGCCGCGAGCGAGATTAGGCAGTTTAATGTCATAAATACAAATGCTGCCATGGTAATTTCGGGGAAATCATTTACAATATAGGCGAATTCTTCTATCATTGGCATAAACTGTTCGTGCCAAACGAGAGTTAGAAAACCCCAGAAGAGAGAGTACACTAGGTTAATTCGGCCGTTTAAATTGAATTTAAAGTTGTCGTAGTTCCACGAGATTGTACCGGTTATTTTTTCTTGATAATAGGAACACAGGTATTCGATTGCGGAGGCGACTACCACTCCTATTATGAAAATATTTCCGATTTCTTTCGTCGTGAGATGATTTATGCAGAAACTCAATGCTACGGTTGCACAGCCATATAAGGCATTGAAAGGACCGAAGATGAGCCCTTTGCGGGATTCGAGTTTTTTATACCGGGCCATACACCACAGGGTTTCTATGACGACACCTAGGAAGGCACCCAACATAAAAGTCCAAAAGTAATAAGCAAATGTTTCCATCCGTACTGCACCTCTGATGCCATAATAATAGCATAATCGTCCTTCTTGGTCGACGACAATAAAAAACAGAATGTCGATTATCGTACGCAGAGAGATAAAATGTCTAAAAAAATGATGTTTACTAGAATAGGGATATTTGGTATAATCTTTTTGCAGAGACGATATAATATGAGTAGTAGATATTGTTTTATCTGCTTTGGTAGTCGCCTTAGGCGATTTATCAAACCCGCGTTGGCACCATGTGCCGCTTAAAAGACGACCTTCGCGGTCGTTTTTTAATGTTTGAATCGCTTCTTTTCGAGGCTTTTTAATATTTTTCGCAGTTCTTCGGTCGTGAAAAAGTATCTTTCACTTTTCGTCGGAGGGAGTTTGTGTTTATATTTATAATCGTATTTGTCTATATACGTGAGCATGTCGGATACTTGAAAAAGTCTCTTTTCACAGTGGTCGAAATAGACGCGGTGGTCATAGTTTTCAAATTGGACAAACGCGGAGTCGAAGATTTTACCGAGGCCGCTTTGTCCATTGTCGTAGTAGAGAACGATCGAATCGAATTTGGAAAAGTAGTTCGCGTGGTCGACAATCAGCTTTTCGATTTCGTAGGATAGCTGTTGTTTTAGTACGCCATTTCCATCGACATAGCGCTTATCTAAAATGATGGTGTGATATTTGACGGGCACTCGACGGGCAAATTGGTAAATAGCGTTGAATATGCGTTTTCTCTTTTTGATATCGAATTTGCTATAATCGCCCCGTCTCATAATCAAATCGGCCATGTGTATCATGTCGGTGTATCCAATATATTCGAGTTGTTTATTCAATTTCGAAATTTCTGCGCTCAGGTCGTCGGATTGTTCATGAAAAGTAAACGAGACTCCATATAGTTCAGAAGCTCCCTTGCCATAGCCGAACTCTCCCGTCTCATCTACGAATATATTTAGCCTTTTCATGATATTCACCTCTCATACTTCAAATACTACTCATCGATCGATGAATTCAAAAAACGCCCCATGGAAAAAATCTTCTTTTTACGGTTAAAGAAGTCTAAATTAACTTTGTTCGTCATTTATTCTCAATAACTATAAGATAATTTTGACAAATTGTCAGATTGTCGATTTGTTTTTTTGTAATTTGGACTTATCGGTCTGATTTGCGACTAGTTGCAGAATCTCTTGTGGAGTTTCGCTTTCCAATTTTAACACTTGGTCCGTCCTAGGGTCCGTAAGGTGAAGTTTGCTCGCGTGGAGAGCGAGTCTATTTATAGGATTTTTCTTTGCTCCGTATTTTTTATCGCCCGTGACGGGGTGGCCATTTTCGCTCATATGAACGCGTATTTGGTTGCGGCGGCCCGTGTCTATGTCGACTTGTAAAAGGGAGTAATTGTTCGCATATTTGAGCCGTTTGTAATGTGTAATGGCCCGCCACCCGGATTCGTGGTCGGAGGTCGAGTGGACAATTTGGAAGTGGTTCATCGTGAGGTACGTATCGATTGAGCCGGAGGCGTCCATCTTACCTTCGACGACGGCGATGTATTCTCTTTTGAGCACGATTTGGTTCCATTTTTTTTGTAAGTTGTCCTTCATTTTTTCATTTTTGGCAAAGAGCAAGACGCCTGAAGTGCCTTGATCTAAACGATGAACGACGAATAGGCGTGCTCTTTTATCGTCTTTTTTGATGTAATCGGAGACTAGTCGAAAAGCTGTTCGGTTTTTTTCTTTGGAATTGGAGATAGAAAGTAATCCGGCCGGTTTATCGATGGCTATAAGGTCCTCATCTTCGTAGATGATGTCGAGTTCTCCTTCGTCGATTACTCTCTTAGTGAAGTAAAGCGTTATTTCGTGTCCCTTTTTTATCGTAGTGCTTCCATTAGTAAGAGGATAATCGTCTACATAGACCATTTTGTACTTTATGAAGCTCTTTATCTTTTTCCCAGATAAATCAGGAAGACTTTCTTTCAATATTTCGTATAATGTCGCTTCGCGAGTGACGATTATCTTTTTTTCTTTCATGATTTTACCTCCTATTAAAATGCGAGTTATTACTAACTGTATTCCTATTATAACATCAATTGACTAATTATCGAGAGTCAACCGTACAGAAGTTGCAACTTTTATCGATTGTAAGATTTCTACATTTTGGTATCGGTGTTTTTGGGTGTAACGGTTTTATTATCCCGCAAGAGTTCCGCAAGTTTAGCGCGCCGGCTTTTGGATACTAGGTTAGTCGTCAATCCATTGTTGAAAGTGACTATGTTGTTTTTGCGGTCATAGGAGAGTACGTTGTAGATGTTTAAGATACAACTACGATGTGTTTTAAAAAACCGTGGATCAGCCGAGAGCATGTTTTCGGCACCCTTGATGCTTATGAAGTGGAGATAGCTGTCATCCTTGGTATAAATCGTCACCGAGTCGTCGTTTAAGTTTTTCTCGATAAGGTATATGTCGTCGTAGAGCAGTCTATAGATTTCATCAAATGCACTGAACGTGTAGACGTCATATCTCGTCACCAGTCTGTAAGCTTCTTTCAAACTGCGGAGTAAGGATACAACTATGTTTTCGTCGATAATCAAAAAATCTAAATACAGTATGTTATGCAGATTGTCGATGAGATTTTTTCTGTTATTCTGTGTGAGTAAAATTATTGGGCTTATGAAATCTCCGTCTTGGCGAAGACTCCTCGCAAAATCACACATATCGTAATCGGCAATATCTAAGTCTAAGAGATAGATTTTCGAGCCACCGATGGGGGTGTCGTTTTTTGAATATTTCGAACAGTATTGGTCACATTCATAAATCTTATAGTTTTCTCTTTTGGTGTAGAAAAACTTTTTGATTATCCGAACGTAAAGTTCTTTCAGCTCCTTATCTTTTTCATAAATCACAAAATTCACCATAAAAATATCTTCCTTTTCATTCTTTTTTGCCGAGGCCAAATACGACGAACGACAAGCAAAATGATATCATTATTTTCTATGGTTGGAAACTAGTTGGCATGCAATTTTTGTCGAAACCTAGTAGCACAGGCAATAAGAGGTCACAACTAAAAAAAGTAGACACGGGTCATTTTTCGGGCCATATGTCTCTTGCAAGTTTTATATAGAATGTCAAATGAAGTAGCCCAAAGGTGAATCCTCCTAGAACGTCACTAGGGTAGTGGACTCCCAAGTAGACACGACTCATTCCTATGAGTACGATGAGAATCGTGAGGGCTACAATCAGTGCCCATTTGATGGTTACATTGGGACATTTGCGGTATATGAGGTAAATGAGCATTCCGTAGAAAGCCATTGCCGTGGCCGAGTGTCCACTCGGAAAACTGTAACCTCCTGCGTCTACTAGATGTTCGATGAGTGGTCGTGGTCTTCGTACAATTTTTTTGAGTCCACTGTTGAGAAGTGAAATTATTCCGAGGTCGAGAAAAAGAGACATTCCAATTTTTTTGTTCTTGACAAAAATCGTGATGAGGGTTGCAATCAGGACGAGAATCCATCCGTCGCCAAGGTGGGTAATCGACTTCATGAAGGTCGTCAGGGTATCGTTTCTTTCGAAGATAGTTCCTATAGAGTCGTCGAACCATCCGATGTTGGCGGTAAGAACTAATGTCAAAATGGTGACGAACAGTATGACTAGGGCGATGCGCACGTACAATATTTTTGGGTATGTTTTGGTCATTTTTTTATTCATAGTTATCACATAATTATTATAACACGAGCAGCCTCTTTTAGAACTAAAAAGAGTAAAGTTGTCGGCTTTACTTCGATATTTCCGATTCGTAGAGTGCGCGGTAGTTTTTCGATTTGGCGAGAAGCTCTCGGTGGGTACCTTCCATTTCGATTTTGCCGTCGTTTAGAAATACGATGCGGTCGGCATTTACGATGGTCGAAAGCCTGTGAGCGATTATCAAAATGGTGTATTCGTTTTTCATGTTTTCGATGGCTTCTTGAATTTTGGCCTGTGTTTCGTTGTCTAGGGCGCTCGTCGCTTCGTCGAAAAGAATTATTTCGGTTTTTTGAACTAAGGCTCGGGCAATGGCTAGTCTCTGTTTTTGTCCACCGGAAAGGTTGATGCCTCCCTCTCCTATAATCGTGTCGTATCCATCCGGTAGCTCATTTATGAAGTCATCAAGACAGGCCGCTTTGCAAGCTTCAATCATTTCGTCGTCGGTAAGATTCTCTTTTACGAGGCGAAGGTTTTCGCGTATACTCAAATTGAAGATGTACGGGTTTTGATTGATAATCGTGATGTTACCGCGGATAGTTTCTTTGTCCAACTTGCGAATGTCTACTCCATCGATGGTGATGTGGCCTGCGGTCGGTTCGTACATTTTGCAAAGGAGATTGAAAATGGTCGTCTTCCCTGCTCCACTTTTGCCGACAAAGGCGACAGTTTCATTGGCGCGAATTTTGAAGTCGACACCTTTTAAAACTTTTTGCTGGTCGTAGGAAAAGGAGACGCCAGAGAATTCAAAGTTTCCTTCGACCGTGTCCAAGTGTTTTTTTCCAAAGTGCTCTTTTGGGAATTCTTCTCCATTTATGATGGCAAAGATGCGAGCACAAGATACATCGAAGTCTTTGATGTAGTCGAGAAGTCTACCAAAATAGTTGGCAATCGAGGTGACACGGCCCGAATAGTTATGGATGACGAGAGCATTCGGGATGGAAAGTTTTCCTATGTGTATGAGATAGATAGAAAGTAGAATCAGCAGAAAGTCGTAGAGTCCATAGATGAATTGTATAGCTAGTTGATAGAAGCGATTCGTCTTTTGCATTCGGTAGCGTAGTCCGTTTAAGTTTTTAATTTTAACTTCGAGTGAGGAGAGGAAGCTCGATTCGGCGTTTAGCATTTTGATGTCGCGAGTTCCGCGAACGATTTCTCCGACAAACCCCGTCACTTTTTCATTGTATTTGCGAACTTCTTGGTCGTTTTCCATTCGCTTTTTGACGCGGTTGGAATCGACGAGGTAAATGAGCACGACCATGCATACGATATAGAGAAAAATCCATTTGTCGATTATAAAAATTGCACCGAATATACCGATATTGGTCATTATTCCCGATACGCACATTGTCATCACATTGAACACATCGGCAAGTTTGCTAGTGTCACCAGTCAATCTTTGAATGAAGAGGCCAGAACTGTTGGTGTCGATGGCGGCATTTTGTAGGCGCAAGATGTTTTTGCCGAGGTCGATTTGTATTTTGGTGAACGTTTCGCGATATATTATTTGCGAATACCTCCCAATAAAAAAGTGAAGAAAGCCTTGGATAATCTCGATGAAGAAAATGACGGCGGCGATGGCGAAGAGTTCGAGTAGAAGTTCGTCAGTCAAGTAGATTATAATTTTGGCACTAAGTATCGGAAAAATTACGCTCGTGACAATCGAAATGATTTCGCACAAAGCGTATTTGACAATCTTCCATTTTTGTTCTTTAGCATAGGGCCAAACAAGTTTGAGGTTCTTAATAAATTCCATTTTTTTCTCCTTGTAGTTCTTTAAAGATTTTAGCATAATTAGCTTGGGATGCCAAGATAGCAAGGCGACATTCTTTTACTCAACGGTTCGTCTTTGGTTGTGTCGCCGATTCATTTTTTGACGTTTGCGAGGAAACGCAAGACTTTTTTTTGTTCACTCCCAGACATAATTTCTCTTCTTTGGATGCCGTATAGTTCGATTAACGTGTCGATGGTGTTTTCCGAGAATTGCTTGTGGTAACCTCGAATTATGGTTTTGACCGTTTCAGAGTCGGACGAGTTTATGTCGAAGTAATCGCGATTGTTGGCCTTTATGAGGTCGAATATGATGACAGGGTTTACGTTCGCTTGAGTAGATGCGCTTACAATCTTTTCGTCGAGACCATTTTGGGCTTTTCGAAAATAATTAGTATACGAATTTTTTTGTTCTCTATCCATGGTATCACAATGAGCGAGGTAGTAATCGCGTATTTCTTCAAAGGAGAAGGTGTGCGATTTTTTGATGCCTTCTCTTCTTTTAAGAACGGCAACGCGAAGAAGCGAAATGGTCCTTTGGACGGTCGAGGCACTCACTTCTAGCGATAGGTAATCGATTATTTCTTCTATCGTCATGCGTTTTTCATAGTAAAGGAAGAATAAGCGTTTGGCTTTTTCTTTGTCGCCGTAGAATGGCACGTCCTCATCGTCGACTTTGTTCCAGAAGTAGTCGAAATCGAAGCCGCGAACAGCACCATCCAATAGGTCGCGGAGGTGCGAATCTAAACGGAAGACGAGTTTTTCAACTTGGCTGTAAGTCATGTCGTGAGCTTTCGCTATCTCATCGTAGGTCATGTTTCGAGAATATAAATCGGTTAGAATTTCGCAATCCGAGCGAGCAAAGTATTTGAGATTAGGCATTACGTCTTCTTCATAAGATATTTGGCCAGGCAGTTCTCCGTTTTCGTATTTGGCTATGGTTACGATAGCTCTTTGAATTCGTCTTTTGAGGCTTGATGATTTGTCGCCGTATATGGTTTCCAATTGGGCGAGTGTTTCATATTGGTAGCCACTTAACTCGTAGGTGTAACTCAACAGTTCTCTTTCTTTGTCGCTTATCGGTAGACGGGGGTCTTTGAGACTGCGATTGAGAGTAGCCCTGTCTACATAATCGAGCGTGGCACGAATAAGTCCAGCTTTCTTTTTTGCAATGGCTTCGAGACCACTCTTTTTGAGTTTCAGTAGCCTTTCGGCGAGCGCGGGGTGGCGTCGTTTGAATTCGGTAGCGTCGAAGCATAAACCAGTCGGATTGAGGTTACATTTTATGCCATAAAGTTCTGCTAGCACTAGCCTTTCATTTTCGTTTAGAATTAGCGCGGATGGATGGGCAGTTACTTCTCTTTCGATGTCTTCTTCGGATATTTCGGTTTTTTCTAGCAGGCTCTTTTGCTCATCTTTCGATATTTTCTTTTGGAGAATACCGAATCGGTAGTAATCTATTTTCATGATGCCCTCTAGAAAATTGTTCGAAACATCGCGACGGGTAATTTTTAGTTCATCGGCTATTTCTTCGTAGGTTTTACCTTCGATTAAGAATTTCTTTAAAACGGTTCTATTCGCGGGTTTGATGTCGTAGGATTCGTCTTCTACGTACGGAACATACATAGCTTGGTCTATCGTTTTGGTGCTTCTTTTATCTAGAAAAGCACTCAAAACGACTCTTTTGGCTTTGCTCAAAGTGTCTTTCGCATCGTCATACGTTTGATGGAATTCGTCGGCAATTTGCTGGATAGTATGATTTCTACCTTCTATTCCGTAAAACATGTCGAGCATTTTCATTCTATTGGGTTGCAGTTGAGAGGCACATTGTTCGCGAACGGCCAGATATTTTTCTTTGGTGCAATTCAGCTCTCGATAGTTGGCCACATCGAAATACATTTCTTCGAGTCGATTGATGACGTATACTCCTCCCCCATTCAACAGAGACGAATTTGGATATTTTGAAGTAAAGTATTCGCGGTTTATTTTGCCGAATCTGGCCATCAAAAGGTAAGCCTTTTGCTCGTTTGTGAAGGCTTCTTTGTTGGCAATCAAAGTTTCGTAAAGTTTTTTGGTATTCAAGTCGCGAGTTTTTTTGTAGCCAAATATAACCGAATTTACTTCTCGTTCGGCAGCACGAAGAGAACTAGAGGTGGCATTTAGTGGAGCAGCAGATTCAAAATATTTACCTAAAAGTGTACCCATTTGAGGCGTTATAACTATTTGCTCGTTTTGAATAGTAGAAAGTATTTCACTATAAGACATGATTTCCCATACGCTCGAAATGCATTTTACATCCAATCCGTCGAGGTCGATGTCCAAATCGATATCGAATATGTTACTATGAAATCTCTCGATGATTTTGCTTTTAAAGTATTCGTACGATTCTTTCAAAGAGTCGTTTAGAGTGTCGAGTTTACCTTTGATTTGTTCTTTGACGCGGTAGTATGTTTCCATGTCGAATCCGAGGATACTCATAAACGAGTTACTATCCGGTACGTATTTTCCGGCGATTAAAACTTTCATAAATTTTGCTTCGTTTTTGGTCAGGATATTTCGAAGGAAAAGATACTGGATTATCCGTTCTGGGTTCAGCGGTTCGACATTCAAATCGTCCATGTTGGCAATGTTTTCTAATTTGTAGTTCCAGGTACCATCTTTGTAAAGTTTTTTTAGTTCTTTGTAGGTTTTTTGCATACGAAGATTTACCGCTTGTCTAGATACTCCAAAGATTTGGCATACTTTACTGTCGGGCTCTTGGCATATTACCGTACGATACAGTAGATAGTAACGGTACGGCGACAACGTGGTTTTTAGGTACAACAAAAGCGATTTATTACTCAGTTGCGAAAGAACATCTTGTAAAGAGATGTCTTCGTTCGGAATCATGTCTTGGAAACTCGCTCCATCTTCATCTTGTATTTTGGCATCGAGGCTTATCGGCGTGAAATTAGATGCCTTTTTTACACGGTCGAGCATGTTTGCCGTCATGTTTAGTTCTTTCGCCATGCTTTCATCGTCGATGGAGGCAATTCTTCCTTCTTGGGTCAATTCATCTACTTTCTTTTTGTAGTTGCGAATGTTGGCTTGCAGGCCAGCTGGTAAATGAATTGGGGTAATTTTATCAAATGCTTTCGAAATAGCTCCATGTACCGAACTGTAAGCATGAGTTAAAAAAGTCACCTTTTTTGATTCGTCGTAAGTTTCGATAGCTTCTAAAAGTCCGAGGATGCCTTCTTGAACTAAGTCAGCTTCTATGTAGGCATTTTGGTATTTTTTAATCATGTAGATGACGAATCTGATGTTGGTCATCACCAACAAATCGCGCGCGCGTTCATTTCCCTTTTTGTATTGTGCGTACAAATAGGCATTAGTTTTGGTGTTTCCAACCGGGTATTTTTTGACAATTTTTACAAAGTCTTCGAAACAATTAGCGGTCAGATACTCATACGTTTCTGTGCCAATCTGTTCGTCTTTTAGCAGTTTTTTAATTTCGACGAGGGCATTTTCGTCGGCTATTTCCTTTTTGATTCTTTTTTGAGCAAAAGCTATAAAACTCGTCTTTTCATCTAGTGTATCGTATTCTTCGATGGCGGCATACAATCCAGAAAGGGCCGCGGATAGCATTTCGTCTTCATTTAGTAAAGCGATTCTATTTTTGAGTTGGTCGGCTACCGAGAGGATGAGAGAAATGGACGTCTTTACGAGTAAATCGCGAGCATTCGCGTCGCCAAGACGAATTTTTTGTATAAGAAAGTTGGCCGT
Organism: uncultured Muribaculaceae bacterium; assembly: GCA_964472425.1. Classification (GTDB taxonomy): domain Bacteria; phylum Bacillota_I; class Bacilli_A; order RF39; family UBA660; genus RUG11867. The sequence goes on from CAYYLF010000014.1 coordinate 26,287, forward strand.
TTCTTCCGTTGCGGCCGGATAGATATCGGCGAGTTGCTCATAATCTTTGCGATTTTTGAGCAGTGAGGCGTCAAAAAAAGTCTCACACTCGCGACTAGACGCAAGTAATTCTTTCTTTAGGTCCATATATAGTCAACCCCCCATTAATGTACGGATATTCTATCATAAAACATGAGAAATAGCAAATTTATTCGTTTTTTGTATAATTTTGAGACTCTTTTGTCATAGTTTTGACTTATTTTGTAAAATTTGTGGTCGATTTTGTCATTTAGAAAAGAAAAAAGGTCTAAATTGACCCTTTAGAATTTTCCTGTTCTAGTGTGTTTTGAGTACCTTCTATTCTCATTCCAGCAAAAGTGTATGGGGAGTTTTTGTCCATCTCGATTTCCGCTTTTGTTATCTCTACTCCACGTTTTGCAAGCATCGTACTGAGAATTCGTTCTATGTCGTCTTGGTCGACGGGGATAGGTTGCATTATTTCTCGGTCGCGATAATACATGACTTCTCTTATGTCAAAGTGGACTATCGCAGTTGCAGGAAGATACTTTTTGCCTGAGACAACTTTGCCGACTGTGCAGCTTGCTATCACTTCTTTTTCTTCGCATTCTTTATAGTAATCTTTAACCATTTCTAATATATCTTGTTCCGATATAAGTTCATTTATTTCCATTTTTCATCTCTTCTTTCTATTTATTTTATACTCTGTTCATATTAAAACTAGACCTTTGTCTAGCCTACGATTTTTGAATTTATAATAGCTTTGAATCCTACGATTATTGCACCGTTTGCAGTGCCGATTAGGATAAAGTTTCAATATCCCTTATTCTATTTATTTGAGTAAACCCTTTTCTTTATTCTCACCATATTGCTGTTGCATAGCGTAACGTAGTATACTCAGAAGTGTATTAATCGATGGATTTAACATAATCTGTTCTAATTGTGTTTGTGTTAGGGGTATATCCAGAACTGGATCTGTAATAAAATCAATAACTCTATTTACGTATAAACTATTGGACACCTCTGCTTCTTCCCTAGTTGCATGGTAAGAACCATCAAGAGCTTTATATGGTGTTGGATCATCTACGTATCTGTCATATTTATAATCGTAATAGTCATATTTATTGCTCATTTTTTTATAGCTCCTAATTATTTATATTTAAACTCCCAAATTTGGAGTATCATTCACTTGGCAGGGGCGGAGAGAATCGAACTCCCATCAAAAGTTTTGGAGACTCCTA
>CAYYLF010000015.1:0-24217 GCA_964472425.1 uncultured Muribaculaceae bacterium
CAGTGTTTGACTGGGTTTGAAAGGTTTTTTGATACAAGCAACTGCAAAACTCCGGGGGCAACAGGAGTGGAACGGAGCCATATTGAATAGGTTTACTTCTCACGAGTATTTGCATCTGATAGAGAGATTGGACCCGGCTCTTTTCTATGCCATCACGAGCGAGCTCATCGACGAGAATGCTTTGCAAAGAATCGAAATCGAGAGTTTGAAGAGAATCAGACAGTTGCTTTTAGAGTTCGAAAGGGAACACAAAGGGGAACGTCGACAGGATGGGCAATACGTCATCAAACCAAAGTACATTTCGGAGCGCATATCTTTGAAAAGTCGTTGATAGAGGAGAGTTGTTGTGGTAGAATTATGCGTAGAATAGGAATGGTTCTATGAAGAAAAACGGTTTTACTTTGGTCGAGTTGTTGGCCGTAATCGTAGTGCTCGCCATCATAATCATATTGGTCGCACCTTCTCTACTCGGGTCGGCAGACTCCACCAAGAAGAAGGCTTTCGAAACGAAGGTCGGGTTAATCGAGACGAGCGCGGCTATATATGGTCAAGATAAATATCGGGTCATAGTGAACGCGGCCGAGAGAGGCGATAGTAACTTTAGAATCGAGACCGAGGACGGAGTGAGGTATGCTATCGAGGTCAAAAGAGTCGGCGATTTGGTTCCCGATTATGTCGAGAAGGACAGAGAAACGGCCCCGTATATTCAAGATCCGAGAGACAATTCGAAATCTTTGGACGATTATACTGTGACGATTAGAATAAACTTGAATACGAGAAAAGTGACGGCAGAATTCGACGAAAGTTGAGTTTGGTAGCTTCACTTTTTCTTTTCTAAAATGATAATTTGGTATATAATACTTTTTGCGAGGTAACGGAATTATGAAAATGAGCGAGGTTAATTACGAAAATTTGAGTCCCATGATGAGACAGTACTACGATATTAAGAAGAATTACGAAGGAATCTTATTGTTTTATCGTCTAGGAGATTTTTACGAGATGTTTTTCGAGGATGCTTTGCTCGCTAGTCGCGAGCTCAGTTTAACTTTGACAGGAAAAAATGCCGGGTTGTCGGAGAGGATTCCGATGTGTGGTGTACCTCATCATTCCGTCAAAAGTTACATTCAGGAAGCCATCAAAAAGGGGTTTAAGGTCGCAATTTGCGAGCAGATGGAAGACCCTAAGGAGACCAAAGGGATGGTCAAACGCGAAGTGACGGAAATCATCAGCAAGGGAACTCTTACGGATTTGGAATTTTTGGATACGAAGGATTTCAATTATTTGGGAAGCATTTTGGAGTATCCTTCTTCGTATGTCATCACTTACGCGGACATCTCGACGGGCGAACTCAACACGGTTTCGATAGATAAAGAAGAGAACAGACTTTGGAATGTCGTTTTGAACAACGGTTTCAAAGAGGTCATCTTGGGAAGTTCGGTCGACGAGAAGATTTTGAGAGTTTTGAGAGATGTTTACAATATAGATGTTTCGCGGTCGGACGGTCTATTCGAAGGAGAAATACCCTTTTCTTTAGAGGGACTAGATTTGAAGTCCGTGACGGGAATAAAACACATTCTCTATTATCTTTCGGTGAGAGAACTAAAGAATATCGACCATTTTAAAGCGGTAAGTGTACTTCACGACGAGGCATATTTGAGTATGGATGTGCACACGATTCGGAATTTGGAGTTGTTCGAGACTTTGAGATTGAAGGAGAGACAGAATTCACTTTTGTGGCTCGTCGACAAGTGCAAGACGGCCATGGGGTCGCGAAGGCTCAAGGCGTGGATGTTGAAACCGCTCAGGAACAGAGCCAAAATCGAGGCTAGATACGATAAAATCGACAAGTTGAACGAGTGCTTCATGCTTCGAAGCGAACTTGCCCTAGCTCTATACGAAGTGTACGACATAGAAAGACTCTGTGGAAAGGTGTCCGCGGGTAATGCGAATGCGAGAGATTTGTTGCAGTTAGATAATTCTTTGAAGGTTTTGCCGGAGATAAACAGAATCGTTCGCGAGCTGGGGTTCGATTACGAAATCGAGGTTTTTGCAGAGTTGCACGAATTGATAAGTCGCGCGATTAGTGAAGAGGCCCCGATAACTTTGAAGGATGGGTCTTTAATCAAAGATGGGTACGACGAGGAATTGGACGAGCTCAAGAGCATCAGACGAGGCGGCAAAGATTTCATAAATTCGATAGAGGAACAGGCAAGGGAGCTTACCGGTATACCGAGTTTGAAGGTCGGTTACAATAAAGTGTTCGGCTATTTTATCGAGGTTACGAATTCTAATAAGGACAAAATCAAAGAGGAGTTTGGATGGATACGGAAACAGACGCTCGTCAATGCGGAGAGGTACATTAGTCCCGAGCTCAAGGAAAAGGAAAGCCTCATTTTGACCGCGGAGGAGAAAATCATCGAACTCGAGTACAATCTTTTCTTGGAAGTGCGAGATAAGGTTCGTTCGGAGGTCGAAGGATTGACGAGATTGGCCGGATATCTGAGCGAGATAGACGCGTTGGTGTCGTTGTCCGTCGTCAGCGAAGAGGCGTCTTTGGTGAGACCCGAGCTCAACGAAAGTGGTGTCGTCAATATCGTGTCAGGTAGACATCCGGTTGTCGAATATGTGAGTGACAAGGAGTATGTACCGAACGACGTATTCATGGACGAACAGGTGACGACTCTTCTCATCACGGGACCAAACATGAGCGGTAAGTCGACTTATATGAGGGAGCTTGCCATAATAGTCGTGCTCGCCCAGATGGGGTCGTTCGTTCCAGCCGCGAGTGCCAGTTTACCTATATTTGACAAAATATTTACGAGAATCGGAGCGAGTGACGATTTGGTAAGCGGGGAGAGTACGTTCATGGTCGAGATGAAGGAGGCGAACAATGCCATCCAAAATGCGACGGCGAACAGCCTCATTCTCTTCGACGAGTTGGGACGAGGGACAGCCACATACGACGGGATGAGCTTGGCAAAGTCAATTTTGGAGTACGTAGATGCGAACATCCATTGTAAGACTTTGTTTTCGACGCATTATCACGAGTTGACCGAACTTGCAGACGAGGTGCCTTCGATAAAGAATGTGCACGTAAGTGCAAAAGAGGAAAATGGCCAGGTCTATTTCTTACACAAGATAGAAGATGGGCCGGTCGACAAGAGTTACGGCATACACGTCGCCAAGTTGTCCGGGATGCCCGATGCACTCATAAAAAGGGCCGAGGAGATACTTAGAAGTTACGAAAGACAGGAAGCCGGAAAGCCAGTCCGAGAGTCTAACAGTTCTGCTCAGATGAGTTTCGATTTTACTCCGAAAGAGAAGAGCGAAGTCGAGAAATATATCGAGGAAGCGGACTTGGATGCGATGAGGCCAAAAGATGCTTTGGATTTGCTTTATTCTTTAAAAGATATGTTGAAGTGATATTCGGACATAAAGGACAGGTAATCGTTGCAAAAGTCCTATAAAAGTGCTAATATATAGATGTAAATTTGAGATGAAAGACACGATTCTAGTTAGAGTTCAGAAACGAAAAGAGATTTGACGGTGGGTGAAAAGTCAGACTGATGGGCTAGAGTTACTACTTTCGGAGAGGGCTAATAAGCCACGGGTTGCTCCCGTTAGAGGGTTTAGAGATAAAGAAAAAGGATGGTACCGTGCTCTTTTGAGAGCACTCCTTGGGAGCCGTCCTTTTTATAATTTGCAACTAGAGAAGGAGGTGTAAATACATGGAAGAGAGGATACGCGAGTTGATTCGTTCGGGCGAAAAGGTCACGACCGAATTCAAATTAGCAGAAAGGGAATTACCTAAAAGTTTATTCGAGTCTATTTGTGCGATGCTCAATAGAAATGGCGGGCATATCATACTGGGTGTAAAAGATTCCGGTGAAATCGTCGGGGTCGATTCGAGTTCTATCGAAAAAATGAAGAAAAATTTTGCAAATGCTTGCAATAACAAAGAGATTTTGTTTCCGACAATCAGATTGGTCATGGAAGATTACGTAATCGATGACAAATATATTTTGTATATTTTCGTTCCTAATTCGGAAGAGGTTCATAGAACAAAATTTAAGATTTTCGATAGAAACGAGAATGGAGATTACGAGATTACGGATAGTACAGTTCAGATTGCGAATGCTTATACTCGCAAGAAAAACATCGATTATGAGAACAAAATCTTTCCGTTTATAACTTTGGATGATTTGCGAACAGATTTAATCGATTTTGCACGCAAAAGAGCCGTTATAAGGAGTAAAAATCATCCTTGGGGTTCTATGAGTGACATGGAATTGTTGAAAAATGCTTCTTTGTATAAGCAGGATGCCGAGACTGGTAAATCTGGTATAACGTTGGCTGGAATTTTATTGTTTGGTAAGGATACTACTATCGCATCGGCCATTCCATATTATAGGAATGATTGTATTTTGAGAATACATGATTTAGAGCGATACGATGATAGAGATGATGTGCGAACTAATTTGATAGATTCATATCAAAGAATGACGGCTTTCATAGCGAAACATTTAAACGATAAGTTTTATTTAGACGGGATGATGAGAATTAGTCCGAGAGATGAAATTGCTCGCGAATTGGTCGCGAATATGCTCATTCATAGAGAATTATCCGATTCTAGTGTATCTAGATTAATAATCTATAAAGAAAGAATTTATGCAGAAAATGCTAGCAAATCGAAAATGATAGGATTCATAGATCCAAATACGTTCGTGCCAGTACCAAAGAATCCAACCATAGCAAAGATTTTTAGAGAAATAGGCTTTGCAGATGAGTTGGGTTCTGGGTTTGGCAAACTTATTAAATATACAAAGATTTATTCTGGCAAAGTTCCTCTATTTAAAGAGGGGGATATGTTTCAAGTTACAATACCTTTAGATGATATAGCGATTACGAAAACGAACATTTCGGCTAAAGAAAATATCAATAGTGAACATCAATCATGCGAAAGTGAACATCAAGCAAAACTTAGTCGTACAGGGAATAAGTTAGAAAACGTACAAGATAATGCAGAAAACGTACAAGATAATGTAAAAAACGTACAAGAAAAAGAATTGTCGAGAAAAAAGAATTATGAATTGTCAATTTTAGATTTTTGTAAAACTCCTAAGACGAGTTCGGAGATTCAGGAATATATTGGGATAAAGAATAGAGCTTATTTTCAGTCGAAAATTTTAAAAAAATTGATTGAAAGCGATAAAATAAGATTTACTAATTCGAATAAAAATAGCAGAAACCAAAAATACTATACTAATATGGAAAAGAGGAAAAATAAATGAGAAATTTTAAAGAAGAAAAAGAATTGAATGTGTTAAATCACAGTTGTGCACATCTCTTGGCTCAGGCAATCAAGCATCTTTATCCGGAGGCCAAGTTTTGGGTAGGTCCAGTCGTCGAAGAGGGTTTCTATTACGATATAGATCTCGGAGATAAGGTCATCACGGACGAGGATATCCCGAAAATAGAAGCAGAAATGAAGAAGTGTGCGAAGGCCGACAAGTACATAGTGAGAAACGAGATAAGCAAGGATGAAGCCTTAAAAATGTTCGCGGACGACGAGTACAAGGTCGATTTGATTTCGAGAATGGACGAGGACGAGACGGTCATAAGTACCTATACGCAAGGGGACTTCACGGACCTTTGCCGTGGGCCGCACGTCAATTCGACCAAGGAGTTGAAGAACTTTAAACTTACGAAGTTCAGTGGTGCCTATTGGAAGGGGGACGCGAACAATAAAGTTTTGCAAAGAATCTACGGAGTGTGTTTCCCGACCAAGGAAGAGTTGGATGCTCACTTGGCCGAGTTAGAGGAGGCCAAAGAAAGAGACCACAGGAAGCTAGGCAAGGACTTGGGCATATTCATGTTCGCCGATTTGGTCGGAAAAGGTCTTCCGATGTGGCTTCCGAACGGGTTCATAGTTCGTCATGCGTTGGTCGAGTATATTACCGAAAAAGAGACGAAACTCGGATACAAGCATGTCATGACTCCGTCTTTAGGCAATGTCGATTTGTACAAGACCAGCGGACATTGGGACCATTATAAAGAGGACATGTTCCCTAAAATGGAACTAGACAACGAGGCTTACGTACTTCGTCCGATGAATTGTCCTCATCATATGATGATATACAAGAATTTCCTGCATTCTTACAGAGATTTACCATTGCGCTTGGCCGAAATTGCGAACGATTTCAGATACGAGGCGAGCGGGGCTTGTTGTGGAATAGAGAGGACGAGGGCGTTTACCCAAAACGATTCGCACATCTTCTGTACTCCGGAGCAAATCGAGTCGGAAATCAAAGGGGTCATCGATTTGATTTTGGACGTCTACAAGGATTTCGGGTTCGAGAATTACAAGTTCAGATTGTCTTTGAGAGATAAAAAGAATACGGATAAGTATTTCGGAAACGACGAGCTTTGGGAGAAGAGTGAGGCCGCCTTGAGAAAGATTTTGTCCGAGTCCGGGGCCGAGTATTACGAGGCCGAAGGGGAAGCCGCTTTCTATGGTCCCAAAATCGACGTTCAGGTCAAGAGTGCGATAGGGCACGACGTGACTTTGTCGACCGTACAGTTGGATTATCAATTGCCAGAGCGGTTCGAACTCGAATACGTGAATGAGGAAGGTAAAAAGGTTCGTCCAGTAGTCATCCACAGGGCTATATTGGGTTCTTTGGATAGGTTCATCGCTTTCCTTTTGGAGGAGACGAAAGGCGTACTTCCGATTTGGCTCGCGCCTACTCAAGTGTACGTCATTCCGGTTAACAACGAATCTCATAGCGATTATGCTTCTAACGTCGCCAAGGAATTGGAAGATGCCGGTTTCAGAGTAGAATTGGATCTTCGAAATGAAAAGTTATCTTACAAGATGCGCGAAAGCCAAGTTAGAAAAGTTCCCGTTACTTTGATTTTAGGCGACAACGAAATGGAGAATGAAGTGGTCAGTTATAGGCTCATAGGTTCCAGAGATACGACGACTTGTACGTTCGAAGAGTTAGTTGAATTCTTGAGAAAGTAGGATACCATGGATATCAATTTGATAACTTTAAATACGAAAGGGCGCGTCGATTTCGATGGAGTGCCGAATTTCGATAATTACAGTGACAAGTCCATCAAAGAGTTTCGCAATCTTCGTTGTACGGGATATATATTGGACAACGGGACGGAGGATTACGAGGTGAATTTTCGCTTGACGGGGGAGATGATACTCGCCAGTGCCATCAACAATTCGGATGTTCCGTGTCAATTGGATATCAGATTCGACGATTTTGTAACCAATTTGGTCGAGAATTATAAAAAAAGTGCAAATTTACTTGATATTTTGCCAATATTATGGGAAAATATATTGCTAGAAGTTCCCATTCGCGCGGTCAACGAGACGGATGAGTTTGTGAAGACCGAAGGTGTCGGTTGGGAAGTACTCAAGGATGAGTAAGATAAAAGGAGGAGAGAAACATGGCAGTTCCATTTAGAAGAACGAGTAAAACTAAGAAGAGAATGCGTCGCACACATCTCAAAAAGTCTGTACCAGGAATGACGACTTGTCCGAATTGTGGTGCCTCATTAAGACCACACAGAGTCTGTACAGAATGTGGTTACTATAAAAATAAAGAAGTTATAGCGGTAACTGAAACCCAAGAAGAAGAGAAGTAGTTTCTCTTTTTTCGTGGGCGAGGGCCTGGGAAGCATTTTACATCCATCGAGTGATGCTTTTCTTTACAATGGGGACAATTTATTATAAAATATATATTACGAAAAGAGGTCGTGTGCGAATGAAGAATGCAAGAGTCGACAAGATAGACCAACTTCTCATGCAGTTGGCACATTATTTTATTACGGTCGAGAATTATACTCCGATAATCGTCAAGGGCGTCCAAAACGAGATTTGGCTCGAGAATATAGATGCACCTTATAAGATAGTCAGAATAAATGCGAATCACGTTCACAATAACGAACAGCTAGATTTCGATTTATTTAAAGTAGCGAACATCGTCAAACAGGTGCGAAAGAGGACTTTGAGTTTTTCTTTGAACACTTTGAACATAATTTTGGATGCCGGGAATACGGTCGAGCATAAGGGGACTAAGAACATCGACTGTGTGTTCTTGGATGAAGATGAGAATTTGGCTCGGAACGAGGAATTGAACGGGATGTTCCCGGCACTTCGAGACAATTTGGTCGATTCCAAAGATGGGATAGAATTCGTCATCAACATCACGAACGACATCAATCAAAAGACAGCTCGGGACAACGACGAGTACGAAGAGGTGTTCAGGAAGAAAGATGGGTCAGTCACGAAGTTGTTGATTGCGATGAACGTGATTCTCTTCGTCGTCGCAAATATAGGACTTGCGACTCAAAAGTTCGATTTGTACACTTTGCTTTCTTTGAACGGAGCTCACGTTCAGAATGGAGAGATATATAGGCTCATCACGGCCGGATTCATGCATGCGAACATATTTTATACGGATGGAATATTGATTACGAACATTTTCCATCTCATCATGAACATGTACGCTCTTCACATCATAGGTGAACAAATAGAGTCGTTCGTCGGGAAGGGCAAATACGTCGCCATCTATTTCTTCAGCATGATAACGGGGAATCTACTCTCGTGCCTCGTGAACGGGGCTCAAGGTTGGGCCTTAGGGGCGAGCGGGGCCATATTCGGTCTCATGGGCGCCTTATTGTACTTCGGTTATCATTACAGGTTGTATTTGGACAACGTACTCAAGACTCAGATTATTCCTTTGATATTGCTCAACTTCACGGCTGGGTTCTTGATGTCGGGTATAGATAATGCCGGACACATCGGCGGATTCGTCGGAGGTCTATTCATGACGATGGCTTTAGGTATCAAGAATAGGTCTAGCAAGCAAGATAGGATAAACGGCGTGATTTGTTCTACCATATTAATTGCCTTCTTGTCGTACATATTGTTTTTAGGATGATTAAACGTTTTCTTCTCGGGTGAGATGGAAACGTTTTTTTGGGGCTTGCTTTTTGGTGAAATTTTTTCTATACTTATGATTATAGAGGATACTTTGGGGTAAATGGAAAGAAGGTTTTTGTATTATGAGAATCTCACTCGACAAAGAGAACAGATTTTTGGCCGCGGATGGCAAGGTGGATTTGAAGAAGGCGTTCATGTATGCGGGTACGAAGGCAGCTTGGTGCTATAAACCTAGCAATGCGATTCCCGAGACGATTCGAGCGATGAGCGACGAGGACTTGGTGAGGATGGGAATCGATACTTTTGTGAACGACCACGGTACGCCCAGCGAACATTACGAGGTTTCAGTCGAATTTACGGGCATTCCCAAACTCATGTGCATGATTTTGAACAACGAACATCAGTACACGTCCGACGAGAGAAGTCTTCGTTATACGAAGGTCAAACCGAGCGAATATATTTCGGATTTGGAAGTCGATTTGTACGATAAGTGGTACAGGATATTCACCGAGGTACTTTGGGGAAAGTACAGTGACTTTTTCTTAAATTCGGCCAAAGGCGACGAAGTGAATGCAAGAAAGGCGGCAGGTAAGATAGCACAAGAAAATGCTCGCGGTTTTGTAAGTGTTCTGACTCCGACGTCCATAGCTTATACAGCTCCGTGGTATCAGTGGCAGAAGTTATATAGAATGCTCGAGTACATGGTGGCACATCCGACATGCGAGTTAGAGAAGTTGGCCGTGCCGTATGCCAAGGAGTTGATGCAAGGGCTCGTCGATTGCAGGGTCGTGGTAAGTACCAAGGATGCGATTCAATTGTATCCGCCTTTGCTCGAACAGGTAAAGGACAATAGAGAAATTTTGTATAGAAACAACAAACATATCAAGTTGTCGTTGTTCGCGGTCGACAATCCTTTCAGTGGCATAGATAAGCCAAACAAGTTCGAGACGGCCATCAATTACAATACACGATTGTCATTTGCATCGGCTGCTCATTTGTTTCGACACAGAACGAGCGATGGAGAGATTAGAGAACCTGAAGAATTCTCCTTTGTAACACCGGAATTTATCAAAGGGACACCTTACGAAGTCGAATATGCCCAAGATATGGTGCGCGTTCGCCTACTTTATCCAGTAGGGCAGATGATGGATGTGAACATCGTTTCTTCGATTAGGAAGATTATACACTTCATGGGGAAAGAAAGAGCATGCGAACGTGCTCAATGGGAAACGGCGGATTTCTACATGAACGAGTTCGTACCGGCAATCATAAAGGGATTAGAAGGGAAACCGGAATACGATAAAGAGCGGGATATGTTGACAAAATTGTACTTATATCGTTGTAGATGTGGCGCTCCCGATTACGATTGTCCGAATCCTTGTGGACATCCGAGGGTCAAAAGGCCTTTCTGATAGGGCGATGTAAAACAGGTATTCAGTCGATTAAAATAAGATTTATAACGGAAAAAAGACTTGTTTTTAAGTCTTTTTTTTGTTATGATAGGGATGGCTTTTAAGCCAAAAAAGACACCAGCATGAATTTTTATGGCAAGTGGCCCCTAGCCAGGGTTGTCGTAAATCACGAAATGCTGGGATGTAAAAACGAAGGAGGAATAAAATTATGGCTATCGTTTCTATGAACAATCTATTAGAAGCAGGTGTTCATTTCGGACACCAAACTAAGAGATGGAACCCTAAAATGAAGGAGTACATCTTTACGGCGAGGGATGACATTTACATCATCGACCTCGAGAAGACTGTCGCGTGCTTGGAAACGGCATACGAAGAGTTAAAAAAGATAAGTGAAAACGGAGGTAAGTTCTTGTTCGTCGGCACGAAGAAACAGGCGAGCGAAGTTTCGAAGGAAGAAGCTTTGAGAAGTGAATCTTTCTACGTAACTGAGAGATGGCTCGGTGGAACACTTACAAATTTCCGTACTATCAGAAGAAGAGTCAAGAGACTCGCCGAAATCGAGAAGATGGAGGAAGATGGTACTTTCGATTTACTACCTAAGAAGGAAGTTATCGGCATAAAGAAAGAATACGAAAAGTTGAATAAGGTTTTGTGCGGTATTCGCGATATGGAAAAGTTGCCAGATGCGATGATTATCGTCGACCCTAAGAAGGAAATCAATGCCATCAGAGAAGCAAGAAAGTTGAACATTCCGGTTTTCGGACTCGTCGACACGAATTGTGACCCGGACGACGTCGATTTCGTAGTACCTGGCAACGACGACGCGGTTCGTTCTGTGAAAGTCGTTTTAGGCGTTTTGAACAATGCGATTTGCGAAGGTAAGAATCTTCCACTCGTAGATTATGTGACCGAGGAAGAGAAGAAGACCGATGGCAAAGAGGACGCGCCAAAACGCGGACTTCGCGAGGATGAATCTTCTTCAAGAAAAGTCGACGAATCTCGCGACGAGGCAGATAAGGCCGAAGCATAATATAAATAAAATTTAAGTAAAAAATACTAGGAGGAAAAATTATATGGTAACTGCACAAATGGTAAACGAGCTCAGAAATATGACTGGAGCAGGTATGATGGATTGCAAGAAGGCTTTGGTCGAGACAAACGGGGATATAGACGCGGCTGTAGATTACTTGAGAGAGAAAGGTGTCGCGAAGGCGGCCAAGAAGGCAGATAGAATCGCGGCCGAGGGACTTGCAAACGTCTACATCGACGGGAACAAGGCTGCCATCATCGAGGTAAACAGCGAGACGGATTTCGTCAGCAAGAATGAGAACTTCAAGTCCATGGTCGACGAGATAGGAAAGGCCATCTTGGCTAGCGGAGCGACTACTTTGGAGGATTCTTTGAAGGCTCAAACTGGCGAAGGAACGGTCGAAGAGTTAATCGTCGCAAGAACGGCGACAATCGGAGAGAAGTTATCGCTTCGCCGTGTCGAAGTCAGAACTAAGGGCGACGACGAGGCGTTCGGTTCTTACTTGCACATGGGTGGCAAGATTGCCGTTTTGGCGGTCGTCAAGGGTGCCAGTGAAGAAGTCGCGAAAGACGTCGCAATGCAAGCTGCTGCTATGAAGCCAGAATACTTGGCGGAAGAAAACGTTCCAACTGAGAGAGTCGAGAAAGAAAAGAATTTCTTAATCGAACAGGCTATGGGCGAGGGCAAGCCTCAGGATATAGCGGAGAAGATGGTCGCAGGAAGACTCAAGAAGTTCTTCAAGGAAATCTGTTTGGTCGATCAAGCATTCATCAAGGACGGCGACATCGATGTCAAGACTTACGTCAAAAACAATGGCGGAGTCGTAGTAGATATGGTCCGTTTCGAAGTCGGTGAAGGTATGGAACACAGAAGTGAAAACTTTGCAGACGAGGTCATGAGCCAACTCAACAATTAACGATGAGTCACATCAACAATAAAACTTTGAGAATCGTCGTCGATGCGGTTTTGATAATCGTCGGAATCGTATTCTTGGTTTTCGGCATCAAAGACGCGGTCGAGATGTACAAGTCTTCGACTACTCCGGACGACGTTTTGTTTTCGAGAAGTTACAGGGACGTGAGTGAAGATAATCCTTATGAGTACGTGACATCTCGTGAGTTCGAAGATTTGACGAAAAGTGGCACGGGTGTCATATTCGTCGGCAATCCGAACGACGCATGGTCGCAGGTTCTAGCTGGTCCTTTGACCGATGTGTTGAAAAAGTACGAACTCGAACATGTTTACTATTTCGAGACCGAAGAAGATACCCCACGAGTGCTAATCGTGCGAGATGGAGGAAAAATCGAAGAATTTGCGAAATCCGACATCTTCGACGAAGAGTACGATGGAATTCCCATCGAGTACTTTGGCGAGGAAGAACATAAGAACAATTTAGAACGATTACTCGAAGTTATCGAGAAAATAAAATAGGGAGCATTTGAGAAAATGGCCCTTTTTTCAATTGCCTTTTTGGGCAAGGTATGGTAGGATAGTAACCGTTTTAAACGGGGGATAAACTATGAAATTTGAGATACTTATAAATAGTATATTTAGACTTCCGATGGCTAAGGCTTTAGAAAAAGTGAACGAGTATGAGAGCAAGGGAGGATTCAAGAGGTTCGACGAACAACAAAAAGTGTTCGATATATTGGCAGAAAGAAAGAATGTACGGGATTCCATAAAAGACGAGGCAATAGAAGAAGCCGCTTTGTATTTTCATTTTTTGTCGAAGGGGAAAAATCTTTGGTCTTTAGAAGCTTTCGAATGTTTGAAAAAATTTCCGAACGTGATTTGGATAGAAATGATCGGTTTTTTAAAGCCCGACGAGATAATGATTATACTTAGAGATTTTTGTAAAGAACTGATGCCCGTATTGGTCGAAACGTTTATCATAAATTTACCGGAATCTTTGCAGATAAGAGCAATCGAGTTATATAAAGAGCGAATCGCAGAAGACCGAGATATGTTCGAAAATTTTTATTTTTCACTCGAGTCGTCTGGCAGATTGAAACTCGAGGAATTATTTCGTGAAAGGGTTCCCAAGACGGCTCTTTTGGAGTTAGAAGATTTAGAAGAAAAGAAAGTGGACGAGGTTTTGGAAAAAGAGCACGAAGCGATTTCCAGATTGGAGTCCGATAAATTGGTGGAATTTGTCCTTTTGAAAGGACAATATGCCGAGACTTTGTATAATTTTATCCGATTATATAAAAAGAAGCTCGATGAGTGTTCCATACAGTTGTTCAAACTCTTTATAACTAGATGTAAATATTTAGTGAGAAAAGCCCAGTATAGGAATGTCGATTTTGACGACGAGGAAACAGAGCCGGTAGTATTTTCAGATATGGAGTTGATTAAACTCTTCAAGCACAGATTCTATGAATTAGGTTTGGAGGAAGTACTTTCAATATTCTGTCAAAAAGAGAATTATGGCTACAATGCATTTGTGGCAGATGTCGTGATGGAGTTTTTGGATATCGCCACAGATGAACAGGATGCCCTCGGATACGTCAATGATGAGACCAAAACGAGACTCATCAGAAGAGTAGCAAGTGAATGCGAAAAGAGAGAATATACTTTAGAAGATTTTGAGCATGCGGTTAAGGGAATCGGAGCGAAAGGACCAAAGCTGGTTTATGACGATTACATCGAAGCGATAGTCGCATGTGGCAAATTGTTGAGAACGAACGTCATAAACGATAAGCATTCTCTATTCTTAGAGCTTCGCGAAAAGTTTATCGCCGATTTGTTCGGTCGATGCGAGAAAGATGGAACTTTCAATCAGGTTTATTCTCTAAATGGAGTGTTTTATAGGTTAGCAAAAGGAACTATTCCTTTTGAGAAAGTATATATGACCAAGACTTATAGAGGGCTAATCTATCTTGCGAAGTGTGGAACAATCGTAGACGACGGGGATTATGTGACTAAGTATTTGTCTGATGCCCAATTGGCTAAACTTAACATCAGTCCTGTACTCAAGTGGAGAGCGACGATAGAGAGAAATCGTGAAGAAATCAAGCCCGAATTCGTTTCTCGAATGGGACTACAGTTGTTGTGTCTTTTCGGTATAGAAAGAACTCGATATCTCTTGGAATCCGATATGCAAAATAATAGATTGGAAAATTTGTTCGACGGGATCAATTATAAAAATATCTCTATCGATGAGAAGGGACAGCCTATCCTAAATGTTCGATTGGGAGATTATCTTTTCGGTCGAGGATTAATGAGCGAAGAAAATTCGGTCATCAATAGATTGGTTAGAAATTCTATACCAGAGTTTGGAAAGGTCTTTTGCGAGTTTTGTAATAATTTCGACGACGTCATGGTGAAGTGTAACGGGCTACTAAGCATCAAGAGGATAGTCAATTTGTTCGAATGCGAAGAATTGCCTATCGAGTTGAAACCGGACGAAATCGAGTTTAAATTAGCTTTGCGAGAGATGAGTACGCATAATGTAGACTTGCTTAGAGACGCAATAGGGTTATGTAAAGATGCTAGAAACAGGACGTATTCGACTATTCCGATGATTACGGGAACTCTCGGAGATTTTACTTATAAGATGTTGCGATTGGACGATTCGTTGGCCGTCGCGGTCGGCAATCTATCTCATTGTTGTTTCGTAGTACAAGGAGCATCGGATTCGACTTTGAGGCATGCGATGCAGTCAGTGAATGGCCGCGTATTCGTCGTCTATCACAAGGGTAAATTCTTGACTCAGAGTTGGGTTTGGAGAAACGGCGATGTCGTATGTTTCGACAGTGTCGAGGCAGGTTCGCCTTATCACGAGAAGTACGATGATGAGTTCAATCTTTTAGATGTGTATAAAATGGTAGCTAGAGAGATTATCGACGTATCTGCTTCGAGAGAAAGTGCAGTACAAAGAGTTAAAGTTGTCACGGTCGGAAAGTCCGACTTCAAGTTCGAAGGACTCGCATACATCGATTCGCCTGTACCGAGACCACTAGAGAAGAATCTCTACGTCTACGATTCTAGTAGACAGCGAGTGCTTGCTGGAGCGATGCCAAAGGAACCTCGGTATGGGGTCGTAGGTATCCAATATTTCGACGTCAGGAAGAAACCGAAGATACTAGATGTAACGAATAGCGTCGACATCGATGTCGCGGACGAAATTATGGTAGGTATAAATGCGCTCAGGTATCGAATTCACCAAGAAGAGATTCCGGCCACTTTCAGCGATTATACGAGGATAATTTTAGGAGACGGTTGGTACATTTTGGTCGGTAAAGACGGAGAAATCGAAAATGGGTGTGTGAAGACCGATGAGGATACTGTTACAGAATACGATAGATATTTGAAGTTACACGGGAAGAATATGGAAAATGAAGATAAGGGCTTTGTGAAGAAGTTCACTCCTCTCGCAGGCCTTCAAATGAAGGGAGAATAAGTTATGTTATTTATGGAGAATGCTCGGGAACATTTTGCGATGGCGAGCAGTATAATCGATTGTCATAGTGAAGAGGTAAATTTCTATCATCGATTTGCCGAAATGATACCAGATAGAATAAATGTCGATACTTTAGTTCTCGCTTTTAAGATTGCGTTGCGAGACGAGGATAGACGCGGGAGAAATACGCTTTCATTTATCGCTTTGATTCCACATTACGTAAGACAAGGGGCTTCGATGGAATTTGCCCACGAATTTCGTAAGAAGTATAATGGCGAAGTCTTAGGGCTGACTCAAGAGGATTTGCCGGACGTCGATTTCGGGGTAATCGAGGTAGAAAAAGATGTCTTGGATATATCTAACAAGGATAGGTGTGATGTGTTGGCAGCTTTGTACAATGCAAGTACACCAGCAGGTATGGGTTTTATGGAGTACAATCCTTTGCCTTGGACGAGGGAATTTGCGAAAATGTATTTTGAAAAATATGCTCGAGAGGATGAAGAACACTGCATTCGCATCAAATGGATATTGGGACGACCTATCAATTGTACGTTCGTAGGCAATCTCGTATATGTCGCCGGGTACAATAACGACAACGAATGGGGATTAGCTCAAAGAGCGATTGCAACTTGTCCGAATGTAGAAATAGAGAAAAAGATATGATTGGGTCTTTGGCATACGGAAGTTACGGAAGTGCTTTATTGACAATTTTTGAAAAATGAGTATAATAAGCGTACAAAAAGTGGGGTTTGGTTATGGAAAAGAATAACAATTTTAAAAGAAGAATGCTAGCATTAGGTCTCGCTTTATCTTGCTTTTCGGGATTACCAGGGTGTAAAGATATCGAAGAAGGCAATACGGCTAATAAAGATGGTGAGACTACAATCAATTCAGTCAATACGGAAGTTATCGAGAATGAAACAGACGTTCAAACGAGTGAGGCACCTCATTATGGGTATACAGATGAAGATATATCCCGGTTTATCGAGGAATCAAAGTTCGAGTACAGTTGTCCCAATGAGATTTTCGATGTAGATAGTTTGTACGAAAAATTGCTTGTTAACAGCAATGTGAGTGGAAAAGAAAACATGTTTTTCTGTTCTCAAGAAGCAAGCAAAGAAGAGCAAGAGGAAATCGCTTTGTATCGTAGAGCGTTACTTCGGGCTTTGCACATCTGTTTCGATGAGGCCAGCAACGATGTGTATGAGGACTTTTGTAAGTTTGGAGATATCAAAATCGTAAGAGCCGAGACCGGCAGCGTCGCTTCATTTTACTATGAAAAAAATCTGTTGACGGTAAATACGGCGATAATCAAGTTGGATTGTGAGACTAGTGCGGTCGAAAAGGATTTGGAAGAGTACATAGCTTTGGTTTTAGCTCACGAATTGAATCACGTACGTCAGTTTGCTTGTCGACATAGTGGATATAAGGCCTATTCGGTCATGGATTTCGGTTTTTCTACTTGTATCGAATCTTCGGCCGAGAGTCAGAAGTACAACATGGGACCGGTGGCTTTCGATAATAAGATTTTGACATACAGTTCGATTCGTCGAAGTGAAGATTTGTTGTTTTTGATTCCATCGTGTCTTGCGGGCAAGACGGTCGAGGAGTACTACAATTCTATGTTCGATTCCGATTTGATGGGACTGTACGATTTTTTCAATATCAATTCGTGGGAAGATTATAGAACATTCTACGATATATTGTATAGCATCGAGACGTTGGACGGTCGAACCGAGTTTTTGAAAGACTGTTCGGGAGACAAGCGCGTATTGGCGGTCGGGCCGGCATATAAAGTGGATATCTTTAGAATGGCTTTGGCCAATTTGACGAGAACAGTCGAGGAGGAAAATATATCTATCGAGGATGTTCTCACTCTCTATAGCATCGTCAAAGGAGAAGTAATCTCTTGCAATCCACGCGATGTTCAGTTTTCTAGTGAGTACATGAACGAACTTGAGAAAGGGCTAGATGAATGCGAGACAGAATTCAGGATTTTCGTGGAGTCTCATTATGGGATTACGAGCGAGGAATTTTACGATATATTAGATTTCACTATAAGCGAAAGGTACAATGTTATAACAGAAGATTCTTTGTTAGATAGATTTCCAATCGTGAGAAATGTGCTTTTAGCGCATCCGATTGCGAAAGAAGAACTCGTGGCTGCAAACGGACGAGTGACGAAGGATAAAACTATAACTATGGTTGGTTAAGGCGAGCAACAAACGGTGTTCGTCTTTTATCTATAATAGTATATCGGCGATTTTGAGATGCCGACCTGTGGAAAAATTTTTGCAATTTAGGGCTTTTAAATTGCAAATTTCTTTGCTATAATAGAGAGTAAAATGTGGAGGTCATAGGTTTTATGTTTCTAAACGATAAAAATTTGTTGCTTTCCGATTATAGAGATGAATTGGTTAGATTGTATGGATACGATGTTAGGTTGGCTGAGGATATTGCGATGACCGCTCAGAGTATCGAAGAATATTTTGGTAGTGAGTATGGTCAAGTAATTTTGGATGCCATCAGAAATACGAAGGTCGTACTCGTCGATGGATATCGCAAAAACGGCGTTCGCGAGACGATTGGTGATGTTCTCGCAAGGGAAGGGTTGTCTCAGGAAGCATTGGAAGCGATGCGCGAAAGCGACGTAAGAAACATGGAAGGCCTATACGTCGAGGAACCGCACATAGTTCACGGGTCAGATGGATACAGGATAGATGCTGTGCAAAAAGTCGCGGTTATTAACAGTCCATACGTGGAGAACAGTGAAAACTTTTTGGCTTTGTTATCTAGAGAACTCATGAATGCAGTCAAATCTCATTTAAACGCGTATTCTATAGACGGGGACGTTCTTACGATTAGACACGGAGTAGCAGTGAAAGTGGAGAGGCTCTATAGTCGCGATGGAGAAGTAGGGCGCGAGAAAATTGAGGAATACGGATACGGTTTAGAAAACGGCATAGCCAACTACGAAAAAATGGGGCTCGTAAGAGAGGCTTACAAGGATGATTACGATTTAAGAACACATACTCTATCCGTTTTGGCGGCCGGGTATGCACTCGGAGGCTTAAAGTTGGAGGAAATCATAAGACAGGTTCAGATTACCAAAGATATGTCCGGTTTTGAAGAGTTAATCGCGACTCACACAGGCATGGATTTGAAAAGCTTTTTACAAGTTTTCGATACTTTATATGCACTGGAACGTAAAAGTATCGTGGCAAGAAGTGGCGACAAGCAAGCAGCCGACGAGGCTCAAAGTGCACTCGAGGATTATTACAAGAATCAGGTCGCATCTTTGATGACTACTATGAGAACGAGTATGAAAATCGGATTGAGCGAAGAAGAATTGTCCATGCAAGATAGTGGAGCAACATTATAAAATGGATTGTAGAAATGCCGCATGGCCGAGAGATAGAGAAAGGTTTATAAATTATCTAGAGAGTTTGGCGAGCGAGAAGTACAGAGATTTTTCAAAGAGCTTGATACCCGGAGAGTTTGTGATGCTCGGAATAAACATTCCGACTTTGAAGAAAATCGCGAAGGAGATTTATCGAGGAGATTATGAAGAGTTTCTCAAGATAAACGATGGAAACATATTCGAAGTCAAGTTCTTGAAAGGACAGGTAATCGCGAATATACGAGATGAAGCTTTGTACGAGAAGTGGTTCAGATGGTATTTACCTCTCATCACAGATTGGTCTTTGTGCGATTCGTTCGTAGCCGCGTCTAAAGTTATCAAAAAAAATCGTGAACACTTTTTCGAGATTGCTTGCGAGTTGGTACGGAGCGAGGCCGAGTTCGAGAAGCGAGTAGGATTCGTCATTCTCTTGAATTATTTTGTAGATGCAGAATATGCGAACAAGATTTTCGCATTGGTCGATGGGTACGATGGCGGCGAGTATTATGCGGATATGGCTTTGGCTTGGTTGTTGTCCGTGTTGTACGTAAAGTTCCCAGATGAGACTTACGAGTTTTTGGCGAAGGGAAGTGTAACCTCGGAAGTTGTGCGATACACGATTCGAAAGGTTAGAGATTCTTACAGAGTGAGCGATGAAAACAAAGAAAGAATAAAAAAAATCGTCTAGGTGCAGACTTAGGCGGTTTTGTTTTTCTTTTCTTTAATTTTAGTTATTATGATATATGCGATTATGACAATCATTATAAAGAGGATGGTCGAAATAAATTCGCTCGTCAACGATTTGACTAAAAAGTCGAAAGTGTTGGTTCCATCTAAGAGGTTCTCGAGCAATAGGATAGGGACAAATATTATGCGATCTACTATCGCGGCTATGAAGGCCCCAAGGCCCATCGCCAAGTAATCTACTGTGTATTTTTTTATAGCATTGTAGATGGAAGCGAACAAAAGGTGAGAGGCGAGGAATGCGATTAGAAGTGCACAGAACTGACCTAAGGTAGGATAGAAGACGTGCGTGTCACCTATCATAAAGAAGTTATTCGCGAATACGTATTGAACTATCGAATTGTAATTGGTCGTCGCATTGTTCGAAGATGGGAAGAGACATATCATGACCATCAGGAAGAATAAAGCGAAGAGACCAGCACTTATGAAAATACTCTTTTTCGTCTCCTTGTGACTGTAGTACTTCGCTATGTAGGCAGTCACCAAGAAGGTAAACGGATAGATGAGAATACCACCCGTAATCAATATATTTTTAGTCGGTTCGTATATCTTCAAAGTGAAGATGAAAGTGACGATCAGCATCATCGTCAATAAACCCGTCAGAAAAACAGGCCTTCTAGCGTTGCGAGCGCTAGGCCTTCTCAGAACCCCTACATTATTCTTCATATTTTATCACCAACTTTATAATAACGTATTTTGACTAAAAAGAAAAGAGAATTTTTGTCGAAAGGGTTTAAAAAGTGTCTAGTTTATGAAAAAATGACAATAGAAAGGAATGGTAAGTATGCCGAGAGCAGATGTCTATTTGGAAAATTTAATTGAGGATATCGATTATGCGAAGAGGATAGTGTTGACCGAGAAGATACTATCCAAAGTGAACTAGATTTCACTTTATGTTTTGGGGTAGGTTATGTTATAATATTTCTTGAATTAACTAGGTGAATGTGTATGGAGTTCATGAGAAGTTTTTTTTCTAGCAAAAGAAATGTGCGAATAGTGACTATCGTGTTCTTAGGGGTCGTATTTTCGATAATTGCCTTTTTGTGCGTGAAGTTGTTTTTGTTTTACAAGACCGAGATTAAGGGTCCAAACGACGTCGAGTTGATTTACGAATTCGGGCCGAATACAGTTCCTCTTTATTTCGATGAGACTCAGACTCAGGACATAAGCGAACAATTCTTGTCGTACGGGGTGTCGTACGGGGTCGACGTGTCCGAGTGGCAAGGGAACATAAATTGGGAGAGGGTTCGAGCGACAGGCATATCTTTTGCGATGATAAGGTGCGGTTTCAGGCAGACGCACGGGTCGGAGGTCTTGGAAGACGGAATGTTCCGTGCGAATATCGAAGGGGCAATAAAGGCCGGTCTTCGAGTAGGAGTCTATTTTTTCGGGACGGCCAAGAATCAGGCGGAGGCTATCGAGGAGGCAGAATTTACGGTCAATCTCATTAAAGACTATCAATTGTCATATCCTGTAGTATACGATATCGAATCGTTCGACGAGGGCAGACTCGAGAGAGTCAGTTACAGCACAATTACGGATAACATTTTGGCCTTCACCGAGACGGTAAGTTCGTATGGGTATGAGACGATGGTGTATTCTTACGAGAGTGCCCTTTCGTACATGCTCGACACGGGAAAGTTGGATGGAAAACTCATTTGGCTAGCCCACTGGGTAGATAAGACTGGTTATCGTGGCAACTACAATATGTGGCAATATACGAGTACGGGGAGAGTCGACGGAATATATACGAATGTCGATTTGAATGTGTCGTATTTTACGTACGTGGACAGCGAGGACCAAATCGTCGCCAATCCAAATTATGTGAACCCACCAGATGTCGCGTTCGATTCTGTCGAGGAGCGCATGAGAATAGCGAGAACTACGACTATGCGGTCGGCTCCGACGGCGAGCATGCCGAACCGACTGGGGACGATTCCGAGGGGAACGGAGGTTTTGCGAACGGGGAAATCCGATGTGTTTTCGAGAGTCGTCTACAACGGGCGGACGGTGTACGTTCCGACGGGGGATTTAGCTATCGTCAGTACACCTTGACAAAAGTGAAAAAACTCGTTAAAATGATACGTATAAGAAGGGTGTATTTGTATGTACGAAGTGGAAATCAATCTTTCTCCGAAAGATATCTTAAATAAGGAGTTTAAATTTGATGCCAAAGGTTATAGACCTAAGGAAGTGGATGAATATTTGGATACGATTATCGAAGACTACAACGAATTCATCCGTCTTGTAAAACGTTTGGAGAAGGATGCGCGCGAACTCAGAGAGGAAAACGGCAGACTAGAGGCCGAGAATAGAAAGTTGAAGATGGAACTGGAAGCTCAAGAGGAGAGTAGTTCCAATGGAAAGTTTTCGTCAAACAATGTCGATTTGCTCAGAAGGCTATCTAATTTAGAGAAGATAGTTTACGGAAAGAACGAATAATACGGAAAGACAGACGCGGGTAGTTTGGCTACCTGAGGAAAGTCCTTGCTCACTCAACCTGTGACGGTTGGTAACGATTGTGCTAGGGGAAAAAATAACCCTAGGCATGCCTTCACTGGCATGACGGCTCCGAAATGGGCCCAAGTGGTTCAAATTAGGTATAAAAGTGCCAAAGAGACGAGTCTCGTCGGCAACGACGGGAGTGGAACGTGGTAAACCCCGCAAGTGAGAAACCCAAATTTTGGTAGGGGAGCTTCGAAAGAGAGAAAGCGAATTTTCTTCGAGGTTTAGGGAATTGCCCTAAAAGATAAATGTCTGTCACCTTTACGGTACAGAACAAGGCTTACAAAGTATTATTTGATTTTATAAAGGAAGTGAAATGCCCTTGAATGAGATAGGAAGCGATTTCAAGCAGGCTCGAACTTCTTCCGGACTCAGTTTGGAAGAGACGAGTACAGATACGAACATACCTATAGAGGCTTTAGAGCAGATAGAAGCCGGGTCGATAGGTAGTTTCAAAGACATATTCAAACTCAAGGAATATCTGAGTACTTATGCGAAGTATTTGGGATTGGACTCGAAGCAAGTCATAGACGATTTTAACGAGTACATGTTCGAATATACTTCGAAGATTCCTTTGGACGATTTGGAAAAAAAAATCGAAGAGAAGGAACGAGCTTTACTCGAAGAGGAGAAAACGGGAAACATCAAGGTGGTCTCGCCATATCTTCGCTCGAAGGAGCAATCACAGGTCTTGAAGTACATAATTATTGCAGTGGTCATAATCATATTGTCCGCGGTTACAGTCATATGGGCAATAAAACAGGTATCGTGAGGTGTTAGAAAATGAAAATGAATTTACCTAATAAAATAACAGTAACTAGAATCATCTTGTCGGTGTTGTGCTTGATAATGATGGTATTTCCGTTTTATCAGGTCGGAATCGAATGGCCGACATTCTTGGTTGCCGGAAGAATACATGTCGACCTCAAGTATTTAATTTGTGCAGTCATCTTCATAATTGCCAGTGCGACCGACTTCTTGGATGGTCACATTGCAAGAAAGTACAACATGGTCACAGATTTCGGTAAGGTCATGGATGCGATTGCCGACAAGATTTTGGTCAACGGTATACTAATAGTCTTGGCTGCAGATGGATTCATCTCAGTAGCCATTCCCGTCATAATCATCACGAGAGATACGTTCGTCGATTCTATTAAGATGGTTGCCGGACAAAGTGGTGGCAAAGCGGTCGGAGCGAGTATCGCCGGGAAAATTAAGACTATCTGCATGATGACCGGTGTGTCGTTCATGTTATTGTACAATATGCCGTTCGAGTTCTTGAACATCAAAGTCGCGGACGCATTGATAATAATCGCGACAATCCTTTCAATCGTATCGGGAGTTCAATATTATTACAACAATAAAGAGGCTTTATTCAAAGAGGTATAAAGTCTCTTTTTTGGTGTTTCAATTCAGAAAAATGCCGAAATTATATATAGGAAAATCTTTTAAATGACAGTTTTAAAATTTGCCAAATTGCATTTTTGGCAAATTTTAAAAATTGCCGTTTTTCCTTTTATTTACAAGGGTTTGAGTGTGTTGACAAACCCTGTTATCTGTGTTTTAATATTATCTCGAAGAGACGAACCATCTGGCCGTTTTGCCTTTCCTTTTATCTTTAGACTCCGGGGGAGTTGGAAAACCGACTTCGAAAATCGAGTGATGCGGAGACGTTTGTTTATGAAGAAAGAGACTTTCTACAAAAACGCCCGTCTTCATGCTATTATTGGTGATTCTGTCACTGATAATATGCCGATGACGAACA
>CAYYLF010000016.1:0-5391 GCA_964472425.1 uncultured Muribaculaceae bacterium
CAATAATAACATGGGACCAAGACGTTAAAAGGATGTGACTCGTCACTCCTTTTTTTCGATTACACAAAAAAAATCATAATCCTATTGGACTATGACTTTCAATCGTATATATTATCCTAAAGTCGTATTCTGATTATTCCTCGTCGACAAAACGATTTCGTTCAAAGTGCTCACATACTTTCCGATTGTAGGAACGAGTTCTTCATCGATTGCCCTCGTTGTTTCGCTCAAAGTACGCAATATGGACTCCAAATCCGCGCCTTCCTCATTCTCCCAATTTGCTCGAACGACTTGTATGGCATTTGCCAAGCTCGCCGAATCGTTTCCGAGACTCTGCTGATATCTCGCAAGTTCATTGGCACTTGACTCTAAACCGTTTAAATCGTTTATGACGAAATCGCTCCCACCACTACTGTTAGCTGCTACATACATTTAAATCAAACCTCCCATCTCATTTAAACCTATTGCCATTTGGCGATACCTGGTTGTTACTAAACCTCGTAGAATTTCTACTTTGGAAAAACAAATAAGAACAATTTCTGACTCCGGCTAGCGCGTCGTCGACAGCTTTTTTGACTTGTTCGGAAGCATTTCCATTCAAATACTTCTTGTAAGAACCACTTCCATAAACGGAGAACTGATATCCTCCATTATACTTTGCCTGCATTTGGGACCTCGGTGTTTCTCCGAAGGTTCTCACATTCCATGGATTTTCACACCTGTTCAATATGACCGAAGATACGGCAAGTGCATCATCGTAAGTGCCACAACTCTCAGCAGAAACTATGGCATACATAAATTCTTTATCCGCTTGAGATAAATCGTAAGTTTTATTCCCAGAGGTGACGACGAAGCCTAACTCGGGCTTACTGGTATAAACGCTCAAGTCCAAACCTCCAGTCGCCGTGCTATCTGCCACTGCTTCGGCCCCGCCAACTACTCCGGCCGCCCCGGTCACGCTGGCTAAAACTACTCCGTTCTCGCCGAACGTTTCCGAAATCATGTTGACCAAACCATCTAACTCGGCCTTTGCCTCTTCGTTCGTCACTTGATATAAATCTATTTGACTACCCAAAAATTCGATAAGTTTGCTCAAACTAATATCCAAATTAGAAGCCAAAGCGGAAACCTTGTTCAAGACATCGTCGTTCGACTTTCTCAAAGAAGATGAAACCAAATTGTTGTTCACAGAAGTTATCTCGGTCGAAATACCACCCAATGTGTTCTTCATATTGGCGTGCACATCTGTGAGTTTAGTTTTCAATTGCAACAACTCTGTAAGATTGATTTTCATCCGAATATCATTCTCCGTTCTCTGACTTGAAAGCCCCGTCGATCATAGATACGAGCGAATCGATTTGCTCTTTTGCACTTTCGTTCGTCTCAGTATAACTGCCGATTTGAGCATTCAAGAACTCGATTATCTTGGGCAAATTCGTTCTCACCTTGTCGGCCACACCCGTGACTGCATCGACCAGATTTTTGTTGACTGAAGCGAGCTCACTGGAACATACGTTCGCGACTATGCTGTCGAGCAAAGTGCTCATCTTCGTCAAATCTCTATCGAGGTCAGTATTGATATCCTGCGCTCTACTCGTTATTCTCTTTAATTCTGTTAATTCTATCTTCATAACTCATCACCCCTTACAACGTATTTCCCTGCGTCCTGCGCGACTCGGCTGCCAAAGTATTCATCGTATTTACATACTTTTCTACGGTTGGTACGATAGCGTTCGTCAAAGTATTCGAACACTCTTCCAATTCTTGTAAAATAGAAGCCAAATCTTGTCCGGCTTCATTTTGCCAATTGGCCCTTATTTGATTGATAATATATTGCAAACTAGACGCATTCCCTTGAATTTTGCCGTTTGCACTAGATAAATCGGCTGTATCCGATTCCAAAAGACTCAAATCCTTAATTTCATAAGTCATATTAATCGTTCCTCCTTTGTTTGAATCTCATATCGATAATAGACCTTCTCTCCCTACTATCTATCAATTAGTATAGCAAAAAACTTGGAGATTATCAATTTTCATACGTAAAATGATTGTAAATTAAATGCGATTTAGCGTAAAGAAAAAGACGTCCGAATTAACTCGACATCCTTATATATTATTCGAACCAGACTTTAGCAATCTCGGCATTTTCGGAAGCTGGAGCCGGATTAGGCATCTCGAAGTCGACACTCACCGGCAAATTGAACGACCGTCCAAATGCGAGAGCACTTCCCGGCGTCAAAGATTTTATTTTGTTTATCATTCCTTCGGTCACATAAGGTACGGACCCGCGAATGAACTCCAAATCCCTCGAGTGTGTCATCTTGAAGATGAGATAATTTGAACATTGCGAAATACAAGTTTCTGACAACTCCAGAGGTCGTTGGGAGATGAACCCCATGAGCACGCCGTACTTTCTGCCTTCTTTGCATATCCTCTCGAATATGTTGTATCCTATCACATCGACATCCGAGTCGTTTTGCACATACCTGTGAGCCTCCTCCAAGATGATATTGAAAGGAACACTCGCCCTCTTCTTCAAATCCTTCGCATAATCGTAAATCATCCGCGAATAAATCTTCGTGACCGTCTTGGCGAATCGATCGTCGATATAGTTGATATTGCAGTTGACTATTTGGGCTTGTGACCCATCCGGATTCGTAAACAATCCGCCTATGAAATCCTCGTTCGAAATGTAATCCATCTCGAAATAATTTCGATAATCGCTCTTGATGAGACTCTGTAACCGAATCTTCAAAAAATTGACCGAATCGTAAGTATCCTCGCTCTTCCACACGCCCTCGTCGATGAGCGCAAAATCCAAAGAATCCAAAAGTTGCTCCAAAGTATACTTGAACGACCCATCTGGTAAGGAAAGATGGATGTCGTCTATCACGAACTCCTGTAACTTGCTTTCGACCAACTCGATAGAATTGATTTTCCCGCTCGCATCGATGAACATACATTGCTTGATAGTTCTCGTATACCCCGGCTGAACGATTTTCGTATCGGCATTCAAATCTGGCGTATTGTATCGATTGAGCAAAGCCAATACTTGGTCTCTTATCTGTACGGATGAACGCCCACTTGTAAGAATCTCCAATAGAGCACTCGCGACAATGCTATTCTTATAGGCGATTGCCTCTTCGTTTTCCTGGGCGAACACGTTTACGAACCTGAGTGCCTTGTCGATGACCAAAATCTGTGAACTCTTAGTCGCATTCAACAACAAAGCTATGTCGTCCTTGTTTAACAACCAAAGTGGAATCTTCAAAAGCTCGTCGTCACCCCTCGTATTCGTCGTCCAAGACTTGAATGTACCTTTCTCCAATCCCGAAAATGCACTCTTGTACTCTCCGTACGCATCGAAAATCAAGAACTTCGCCTTCTTGGGCTTGCTGATTTCGAATACATTTTGGATGATGCGCGAAAGCCCACAAGACTTTCCAGAACCCGTCGAACCGAAAATTGCAAAATGCGACCCGAACATCGTATCGACTCCGACCGACACCTCCGTATCGTACAAAGTCGCCTTCCCCAGAGGAAACGCCACTCCCCGCGGCTTACCTATTATAGTCGGAATAAAATCGCTCGACAAAAGATAAACTTTCGCTTTGAAAGAAGGCCTCTTGATAGTCCCGTAGAAAAAGTTCCCGTTCGTATACTCGCCCGTAATTCGAATGTGTGCCACCCCACTGGCAATATCTGTAATCTCTCCGATAAACTGCACATCGTCATCCACGAAAAGAGTGAACACGTTGAGCAAACTCTTCGCCCTCGCGACATCGAACGACAACTTGACCTGCACATCGATATCCCGTATCTCAATTATATTGCCTATCATAAGCCTCACCCTTTATCATAATACAATTATAAAGGAAAACGTGCTTATTAACAAGGAGTAAGTGATAATCTTAAAAAAATTATTATTAAAATCTACTAACGCATAGTTTTCAACGTAATCTATTTCTATGACAAAGTGTATGGAAAATCGAAACTTCCATCCCCCTCTATTATATGAATATCAGATGAAAGATAAATCGTAGGTCTAACTTCTGCTTTAGTATTTACATAAATGTCGCCATTAATATCACCTCTAGAAAGAATAGTATAAAATACTCCACTCCTAGTAGCAGGATTTTGCGCCCATTGTGTTTTTTCAGTAAACAACCAGCCCGTACTTGGAGTACCTTTTGAATCACAATTCCAAGTATTACTATAACAACCTTCATTGACCCCATATGCGTATGTATACCCGTAATCGCTAATATATATTAAACCAACATTTTGAAAAATACTAGTTGTTCTACTTTCTCCCGGACAGTCACCTCTAGTTACACATGTCTTGACGCCTCTTTCTTCTTCATAATATGTATCTATCGTTTTTGATATAAAATATGATCCACCTAGATACCACTTGACTTTCATGACTTGATTTCTAGCGTTCGTATTTAATCCTTTAACTAAAGATGCACTTGTATAATCTCCTTCTTGATTATAATAATCTCCATTTAACAATATTTGTAATGATGCAGTCGACCATTCATTCTTGTTATTTAAATCCAATTCTAGATTTCCTATTGCTTCATCCCTAACAATTTTTATTGACTGCTGTTTAACTCCACTTTCAGTTTCAACCGTAAATATTCCTATAATTCTCCAAATTTCGTCATTGAATATTATATAATTATTAGGCTCATTTCCTATATATCTATAATCTCTTCTCTCTTCTTCGGTCCATCCAGTCGTCTGAGTTGCCTCTGGATGATTGAATACGAACATTTCCTTTTTATTTCCAGATATATAAGAAGTTATACTTGAATCATTTATTTTTGACAATAATAATTCTTTTGCCGAAGTACCTTTTATAACATCGAAATACACAGTACACTCATCGCTAGTCTTGACTTTCAAACTTAGAGCTTTAGTATTAGAATTCTGACTTATTACTCCACCATTCTTGCAACTACTTTTCTCAGTATTTAGTACATATCCATCCTTCGGAAATTCTTGTGCATCGCTCAAGTTGTAATTTCCGTCCTCGTCTTGAATGTACATCGCTATCATGCTACTAGAACTATACGGTATCCTGGTTATATTTTTGAAATTGTCATCCATAGAACCTATACATATTCCTATCACTAAAGTACAAGTGCCAAATAATAAGATACCTATTTTTTTCTTCATCGTGTTATCCTCTTTCCAAAATTTAAGTACATAAAAGACTGGCTTCCCGCCCATATACTTTTTCGATTTCCAAACCCAAAAATGGTGCATTTTTTAAAGGCTTTATTTCTTCGCCTATAGTCTCCTATATTGACATTATACACGCCCCGCGGGGGGGGGGGGGGGGGCGGGGGTGGGGGGGGGTTGGGGGGGGGGGGTGAGGAGTGG
>CAYYLF010000016.1:5401-23687 GCA_964472425.1 uncultured Muribaculaceae bacterium
TAGTCTCCTATATTGACATTATACCCCCCCCCCGAATGCGTTTGTCAAGCCCTAAATTAAACTTTTATCTCGATTCGAAAACAGGAATTTGATTACATTTTGCTCGTGCCAAATTTACCAAAATGTGCTATAATACTTCGACACGGAGGTGAATACTGTGGGTAAAAAAACTGACTCTTCTAAATCTTTAGAAAATTTTCTCTCGACGAACAACCTATTTGACTTCTTACGCCTTATCAAAAATATCCCAACCGCGACGATGGAAAGGAACTACGAACTTGCCGAACTCATCCGCCAAGGCGATAAAAACGCGCGCGAACAAATGATTCTAGAAAATCTTCGCCTCGTCATAGGAGAATCTCTAAAAGATACTGATGGACTTTCTAATTACGAAAAACTCGACCTCCTAAACGAAGGCATTATAGGACTAATTCATGCCGTCGACCTCTACGATTCCGACGAAGGAATAGCTTTCTCGTCCTACGCGATTCCCGCCATAAAGAGGCAGATAAAACAAAGTACACTCAATTATGCCATGGCTATCCGAAGACCCGTCTATTTCGACAAAGTTAAATCCGATTACAATAGACTTCGTAACGACTACCAAAATAGAGGTATTCCTCTTCCTTCTGACAAAGAACTATGTCACCTTCTCGAAATAACGCCAGATACCCTACGCCTTTTAGAAAGAGATAAAAACTTAAACCCAGACAGCCTAGATAGATTCATCGAAGGCGAAGAAGGCAAAAAAGTATCCGACACAGTCGCCGACCACGCCGATAACTATGCCGGCATCATAAACAAAATGGCAAACGACACCATGCTCGCTTGTTTGAAAACTCACCTTTCCGCAGTCGAATACTTCATTCTCTACCATCGCTTTCTCAAAACGACCCCGGACACTCTCGAAGTGATTGGCGATAAACTCTTCATGTCTAGAGAACGCGTAAGACAAATACAAAATCGTACTCTAAAAAAGATTCGTCCGCTCTTCGATGAATTAGATTTCATAGGATACCTTCCGACTGAAACGCGCAAACTCGTCGATGCTGGCAGGTATAAGCTCGAACCGCTCTCTCCCAAAATGATTACCCGTTTTCTGTTCGCTCGCGATTTTTTAACTCCTTCCGAAAGAGAAATTTTAAGAATCGCCACTTTCGACAACAAAAAGTATACTATTAAAGAGATGGCCGAACTCATGAATATGGACGTACCCATCGTCCGTTCGATTCAAACCTCACTCAACGAAAAACTCGAATACTACCTTAAAAGATACGCGGATTACTACGTCACTTTTTCTAACAATATCGTAAGACATTACCATAGCAATCTTTTTAGAATCGACCTAGAAACAGACGTATCGGAATTCATGAAAATAAACTGCGACATGGCTTACAACATATGGAAAGACAAGACTTACGACGAGTTCGAGCGAGTCTACGTCGAAAAATACGGGCCATTGACCGACGATTTAAAAACGAGTTTAAAAGAATTCTTTGGAATAATCGAAAGCGATTACGTGACTCAATCCAGACTAGAAAAGAAAATTAATTGTCTAGTTTTCGGCTTCTATGATAAAAGTGACATACCTAAACCGGAACTCTATCGTACTCTAGAAAAAAATCTAGATAAATTCACGCCCAATCAAATCGTCGAACTGAACTTCCTTTTAGGAAAAATTACTTTCGAAGAATTGAAAAGACAAATCCCCGATTATTTATATCATGGCTCGGAAAGTCAATCATCTTACGAAAAACTCGTCGCCATCCATTTCGGTGTCAGAAGTTACAAACTCTACCAGTTCGACCTCGCTAGATACACGAACATCAGGGACAAATGTATCGGAAAAATATCCGACGAATCCATTCGTATCATGGACCTCTATCTAGGTTACGAATGCCCCGCTCATTCTTTAGAAGAAATGTCTACTATATTAGGCCTTGCCACCGTGAAAGAAACCGAAAACAAAATTAGCACGGCCAGAACTCAAGTCATAAACGTCTACTTGGGAATATCTCAATACCTCGACCTCGACAAGACCATTTATGCGAACTACCTTCGCAACCATAAACTCGATTTTAACGAACGCGATGCCGAGATATTGCAATTGTTTTTCTTAGAAAAGAAAACTTACGAAGAAATATCCGCAAAAACTGGACTTTCTATCAAAAGAATTTCGGTCTCGATAACTCAAAGTATCTTGAGAATCGACTTTGCTCGATTCGGTATCGTAAACGAAATAACTTACGACAAAAAGGATTTGTTCGCTACCCTAACGACCGCCTCTTTTGAAAACCGTACCAAAGATATAATTCGAGACTACATCGACACAGAAGACCTCGAAGCCGTTTCTCAAAAATACGACGTTTCTAAAACGAAAGTAATCGCCTATCTTAGCAAACTGAAAAGTCTCGTCCTCAAAGACAAAACGACCGATTATCCACTGACCATCGAAATGATAGAAAGAGAAGTAAATGCCCCAGAGTACGAAAATGTCATTCCGAAAGATGGTCGCCTACTGCTATCTTTATATTGCGGTTTCCAAAACCGATATAACATAGATGGAAAGAAACATTCTATTTTAGAAATAGCTAAATTATTGCAAATTTCCACCTCGACAGCTAATTTGAACAAGGCTCGTTATCTCACTTCCATTAGAGCAAAAAAATTGGGTCTCCTAAAAGCCCCTTTCGACATAATCGACATCCTCGATTTAAAGAGACTCTTCAAAGACCCACACGTCCCTATAAGTAAAAAAGAAAGGGAAAATCTCGCTCTTCTCTATGGACTAGAAGGGAACGAACCGCTCACCATAAAAGAATTAGCTTTTCGCAATGGCGAACATGAAAATTCGACGAGACTTCGCATCCGCCGAGCCATCGTCAACTTGCGTCGTTACGATATGGGAGAAATCGAAGGGAAAGTCTCCTATTCCAAAGATGTCGTACCGTATCTCAAATACTTTACTAAAGAAGATAGACGCATTCTCAAAGAACTCTACGACGACGAACTGACTTTCGACCAAATCGCGTCGACCCGCGGATGGAAACAGAACGAAGTTCTGAAACACATAAATATGCTCCGTTATTTCTTAAAGGATTTTCAAGAAGGATACAAAACGGCCCTCGACTTCGATTATTTTTGGTCTACCGTTCAAAACGAAGATGTTCCTTTCTACGGAAATAAGGAACTGGCCATTCATCTTTTCGACCTCTTCTACGAACATGACCTTCCAGTTTCCCAAATAAAGAGTACCTATTATCCGAACATGACACCTGATACGATACGTCGCAATATATCAGCTCTCATCATTGCAGTTTGTAAACGTCGTATCGGAATCGAGAAAACGAAAGATTACACTTATGAGCAAGTACGAGACTATTATCTAGCCCACAAACATGAAATGACCGCAGACAGTTTAGTCCAATATGCCAAATACTTTAGAAGGTTCCAAAGAGTCGATATCCCTGGAAGCAGAAATACACCACTTGCTATTGCCGGCGACCTATTGAAGAACGAAGCAAATTATATCAAACTGGAAAATGCTTCCCGCGAAGAAATAATGGATATCATCAAAAAATATAGGGAACATTTCTCGCATCGCGAACTGAATACGCTTTACCATCTTTTCGACATTCATCCTCGCACATTCATGAAAGGTCA
Source organism: uncultured Muribaculaceae bacterium (assembly GCA_964472425.1). GTDB lineage: Bacteria > Bacillota_I > Bacilli_A > RF39 > UBA660 > RUG11867. Next base: position 9,065 of record CAYYLF010000016.1, read on the forward strand.
CGATAAAAGGCGAGTTCTCGAAGTTTTGACGCGTGTAACGCCGTCTTTAGATAAACGACTAAAACTGGATTCTAAACCACAATAAAACTCCAGACCATTCTGGAGTTTTTGAGTATATTTCTATTTTATTTGGTAAGGATTTTCTTGGCTTCCATCCCCATCAACTATGCTAACTTCAGATGAAAGAAAAACTGTTGGATGGAATTCATGTGGGCCAGTTACAGTACTACGGTTGCTTACAAAACCTAATGAGCGCACATGGAATACAAGGTTTGCTCCTGATGCCGCGGGCGATAAAAACCACTGATAATTACTGTCATACAACCAACCTGCACTTGGGGTTCCTCCGTAAGAAGTTTGACAATAAGATCCATCTGTGAAACATTTATTATTTACTCCATTTGCATATGTATAAACATAGTCACTTGGATACATCAATCCCACATTTTGTATTATATTTGTTGTTCTTGTTTGTCCATTACATTCCCCCTCTGTTACGCATGTAATTACTCCCCTTTCAAAATTATAATAATCTGGTCCTCCTAAATTTTCATATAAACTTGAGCCTCCTAAGTACCATTTTACTTTTGCAATTTGATTTTTCGCTGTAGAATTCAATCCAGTTGTTGTATAACTTCCACTTTGATTATAATAATCCGTGTTTAATATAATTTGCAATGAAGCGGTTGACCACTCATTTTTACCATTTGAATCCCATACAAGGTTACCTGATGACTCATTCCTCATGATTTTTATCAACTGTTCTTTATTTCCACTTTCAGTTTCAACAGTAAACACACCGATTATTCTCCACATCTCGTCGTTGAAAGTTATATAGTTATTAGGCTCGTTTCCTATATATCTGTAATCTCTTCTCTCTTCTTCGGTCCAACCAGTCGTCTGAGTTGCCTCCGGATGGTCGAATACAAACATTTCTTGTTTGTTTCCAGAATTGTAATCTGTTATACTCGCATCGTTTGCTTTAGCTAGAAGTGTAGTCGCGGTTGCTTTCTTTTTCCATTGGGCAAATAAAGTTTGATTTCCACTCAAAACAACTTTTGTGGTAAATAGTATCTGAGTCCCATCTTCTTGTGCTGTAAACCACCCTAAGAATTCGTATCCATCGTATGTAGGTGTTGGTAATTCTCCGTAGTTCGAGTCGTAGGTAACTGTCTTACTCGCGGTCGTCGTAGTCCCGCCATTTGGGTTGAAGGTAACACTGAAGGTCTTGGCTTCATAATTCGCCGTGACTGTCGAATCTTCATCTCCCATCGTGAACTCGTTTCCATTTATTGTTCCTGTGCTTGCTGTCCAATTCGCAAAGTTGTATCCTGTCTTTGTAGGTGGTGTCAAAGTAACACTTGCCTCGTAGTATATAGTACTAGTCGTCTGTCCTATGTATGTTCCACCATTCGGTTCTATCGTCAAAGTATGTTGGTGTCTATCGTAATTGTATTCTACTTTGTTTAGTACTGGTGGATAAACTTCCTCGTGTTTTATTGTGATACTTTCTTGACTAGGACTATCGAATCCCGTATAAGTCTTCACTTCTGGAGTTACAGTCGAATTGTATTCGGATTCTCCTTCGTCCGTATCCGCTTCTACTCTCGTATATCCTACTCCATTTATATTCATCTTGTTGTGATAAGCTATGTACTTATAGTTGTTTATCTGCCATGTCGCTGTGAGAGTCGCATCTTTCGCTTCGCTCATCGTATAAGTCGTGCCACCCAGTGTTCCTCCACTCACGTCCCATCCTGTGAAAGTGTATCCTTCCCTAGTCGGGTCGACTACTGATACTGAACTACCATACTCTACTGACTTCGTTAGGTCTCCTGTGTATGAACCTCCGTTAGGGTCTATTCTCAAGTTGTATGAGTTTACTGACCACTTGGCTATGAGACTAGAATCCTCTATTCCCATCGAGAAGGTATTCCCTTCTAAGGTTGAACTGTTTCCTTCGATGTCCCATCCATCGAATGTGTATCCTACTCTCGTCGGATTGTTTATCGTCTTGGTCTCATTGTTCTTGAGAAGGTACTCTTGTGTACTCGAGTATGTATCCCATACTCCTCCATTTGGATTGACACTTAACTTGTAGTATCTGTATCTAGATATCTGTCCTGCCCCGAAGTAACTATGAAATACGGCATTTATATCACTACTCTGGTCTTCATCCAAGTTGTTGAAAGTTACTTCTAAGTTGTAGTAATATGTCTCTCCGGCTGGGACTGATATCTCACTGTCCATCATCCTCTTGATGGGAGTACTCGAGACGGGTACATTCGTCTTAGGTATAACTTCTCTATACTCGCCATCTTCCGTTTCGCTCATCGTGAGTCTATATGTAAGTGAACCATTAGTATAAGTGTTGACTAAGTCTACCCAGTCTATACTCATACTGGCTTCTACTGTACCGGTGTTTTCTATCGTGAACTTCTTCGTGGCCGTCTCGCCTAGAGAGAGTTTGACATCTAAACCGTTGTCATTGTCCGAAAACTTCAAGGACATGGTCGCGGTCGTAAAGCCACCTGAGACAGGGTCCTGTCTACCAGCTGTCGTGAAGTAAGCATAACTGAATGCTCCCACCAAAAGTATGATTGCAATGGCAATTAGTATAAAAGCAATCGTCCTTTTGTTTTCTAGTTTCATTCCATCTAATTTCATACCTTAATCCTCCCTATTTTCTATCATAAAAAATATACCACAAAAGCTGATAAAAAACATAAAATGCAACTATACACTGACAATTTTTGCTTCGGTTCATCCATTCAAAAAAGAGAGCATTACACCCTCTAATTACTTACTTTTCACAATCCTCGATTTTGAAACTGCAACCAATCCTATCAAACTTGTTAGCAACATCACCAAATATTTCGTCATAAAAATGCCTGTCTTGGGATTTTCTGTTTTATCTTCCTTTGGATTTTCGTCGTCGCTAGGCTCGATTACTTCTTCTAAACCTTTTAGTTTAGCCGAAACTTTGTACCCTTGTCCTTCTTTAGAAACAGTAAACTCGTAATCTTCGTTTTCACTTGACTTTATGACGTAATCGATTGGAGTGCCACCGGAATATTTCATATTCTCGTACAAAACTTCGTTTACTCGCCAATCGTCATCTCGAGACAAAACAATATCTTTTTCGAAATTGCCCTCTTGGTCGTATGCCTCTAATACCAAAGTCGAAGGTCTCAAACCGTATTTGTCCTCGTCATCTTGCCAAACGACTTCGATTGGAACATTTCTCGTCTTGGCTCGATAAGTGACTGTCACTAAGATATCGTCTCCATTTATCTCGTAAGTGACTGTTCTCCCATCGACATTGCGGCTGTCCTCTTCGAAAACGTAATCTATCACGGGATTACCAGGCTGATACGCATCGGTCCCAGAGATGACGAAACTCTTGGTATACGTATCGACCACTCCATCGTCCTTAACGGTGTCGACTGGTTCGATTCTAAACCTATAATAAGCATTTTGCGCGACCGGGTCGGCCACATTTTGTCCTCTTATGGCAAAATCCAATCTTCTCATCTCACCCCCGTCCCGAAAATCGGAGTCTTCGTACTTGACCGTCAACTTCTTCGTCACCAAAGTATCTTTGATTAAAGTTACGACGAGTGTACCTGGCTCTTCGAGCACACTTCCGGACAGCGAAAACTTCGTCGGATGCAAATCTCCCGTTATGTGCGAAGTCACTTCGTTGTAGCCTAAACCACTCAAGTTCTCGATGTAACTGTACTCGTATAGACAATCAGGCATGTCTCCGTGATGTACGAAGAATTTATCGTAATAACCCTTGTCGAACTTCCATTCCGTGACGGGAGAATTGAAGTTCTCGTCGTTCGGAATATCAATCACTTGCGCGTCTGCCCTCGTTAGAGTTATCGTTTGATGTTGCATAGTAGAAGAAAGCCTCTCTCCGACGACCAAATTTATCGAATCGGGTCTCTCCCCGCGTGTATCTCCATAATCGACCCACCGAACTGTGATTTTCCCTCCGACAAATAAACCGTAATTGCGAGCCTCGACGGCACTGGCCCCGATTAAAAACGTCACCAAAGTCAATAGACCACTCAAAAAGACAATTTTCCTTTTCACCATTATCACCGTTTTCATGATAACACAAAAAAGGATTTATATAAAGACCTAATCGATACCAACCGAGGTTACCACCTTTTAGTAATCTATTCGACAATTCGACAATATACTTCTAATAGGTGATTTGATGTTTGGTTTATTACTTTCGTTTTTAAAAGGGCTCTCCCTCTTCACGGGCTCCTACTCTATAAATGTCTTTCCCGACCCTTTGAGCCCGGAGGAAGAAGCCTCTTGTATAGAAGGACTTCTCGCCGGCGACAAAGAGGCCCGCAACAAACTCATCGAGCACAACTTGAGACTCGTCGCCCACATAGTCAAAAAATACGATTCCAAAGGCACCATGACCGACGACCTCATTTCCATCGGAACTATCGGCCTCATCAAGGGAATCGATTCTTACAAACCGGCCAAGAACACTAAAATCACGACCTATGCCGCTCGCTGTATCCAAAACGAAATTCTCATGTACTTCCGAGCATCGAAAAAATCGTCCAAAGATGTGAGCCTGAACGATTATATAGGCTACGACAAAGAAGGAAACGAAGTGAGTCTTCTCGAAGTCCTGAAAGACGAAGAAACGGACATAGTCGAAGACCTACATTTGCGGGAACTCTTAGAAAAACTGAGCGAATACATAGATGTCCTCACTCCTCGCGAAAAACTGATACTAACTCGCCGTTATGGACTCTCGAACTGTGCCGAACAGACCCAAAACGAAATAGCCGAAAGTCTCCACATCTCGAGAAGCTACGTCTCCCGCATAGAAAAAAGAGCTCTTACCAAAATACTGAAAGAGTTCTTAAAAAACAGCAAATGATTCTAATTTAAATCGGTCGTACACGCAAAATCTTGACAAGCTATGACGAGAGAACCACTTATAAACTCTTTCGAAATCGGATGAACTTGTGACCCCAAATAGCCAAAATTTATGAGGTTTTCCAAAGTGGTAGTCTCGCCCGTACAAACTCCATCGAGGTAGCAATCTCTTGCTGCCTCTTCTATTTTGCTCGAAGCAACTTGCAATAACTTCTCTTTATGCTGTCCGATAACTTTATTGTACGTTCCTACGACGACTACGGAAACTATGGCGAGAACTAAAATCACTGAAATCTTACCGCTCGCTTTCATAATAATCCTTTATAAACCGTTCTCTGAACGCGAGCATCGAATCGTTTCGAATAGCTTCCCGTATCTCTTCGGTCAAATGCACGAGATAACGGATATTGTGAATCGACAAAAGCCTTGCCCCGAACACCTCGTCGCACTTGATTAAGTGCTGAATGTACGCTTTCGTATAATGCTTGCACGCATAACAATCGCATTCTTCACTAATCGGCGTAAAGTCGCGTTTATATTTGCTGTTCTTCAAATTGAGCTTGCCGTACTTCGTCAAGGCATTCCCGTGTCTCGCTAATCTCGTCGGACTCACACAATCGAATATATCTATTCCCCGCATGACATTTTCCACTATATCTATCGGGTCTCCGACACCCATGAGATATCGAACTTTGTCTTCCGGTAGATGTTTAGTGGCATACTCGACCATCTTGTACATCGTCGGTTTATCCTCTCCGACACTCGTTCCTCCGATCGAATACCCGTCGAAGTCCATTTCGACCAAAGCCTTCGCACACTTCTCTCGCAAATCCTCGTACTCTCCACCTTGCACTATTCCGAATAGAGATTGGTCGTTTCTCGTCTGAGTTTCTTTCCCGCGCTTAGCCCAATCGAGAGTCCTTTCGACCGAATTTTCCACGTATTCTCGCGTACTAGGCCAAGCGACACATTCGTCGAAACTCATGATGATGTCGGCCCCGAGTTTCTCTTGAATCTCGATAGACTTCTCCGGCGTGAGCAACAACTCGTCCCCGTTGTATTGGTTCTTGAATCGTACGCCCTCGTCTGTAATATCCTTCGGTTTGGCCAAACTGAAAACTTGAAATCCGCCCGAATCCGTCAAAATCGGTCCATCGTGATAATTCATGAATTGGTGAAGTCCTCCGGCCTCGTCGACGATGTACTCGCCCGGTCTCAACCACAAATGGTACGTATTCGCAAGCACTATGCCTGCCCGACAATCGGCTACTTCCTCGGGACTCAAAGTCTTTACTGTCGCCTGTGTCCCGACTGGCATGAACATCGGTGTCTCGAACACTTTCCCGTTCCACTCGATTTCCCCGAGTCGAGCCCCTGTCTCGGCGTCTTTCTTTTTCAAATTGTATTTTATCTTCATAGAATCGCACTCTCTTTCCCTCTATAACTCGTAACAAACTTGGGCATCGTCCATTTCCTCTTTGACCATATTCACTAAATCTTCTTCGCTCACGGTATATCTTTTTAAAAAGCCGGCATACACGATATATCCATTGAACATGACGAGATGGGCAACTAACCTAACTGGCACCTTGCCCTCGACTATTTCATGAATATCGCTAATTAGACCCTTGACCATGTACATTTTTCCATCGAGAGAATAAATGTGGGCATACTTTTCGTCGTGACCGACGAAAAAGAGAAGATTACTGCTCACAGCCCTTTTAAACTCTTTTACTTTATCCAACTCTTCTTTGGTAAAGTCGCGAGTATTTTCTTCTACGAATTCGTCGATTTCTTCGAGATTAGAAAATAAATATTCGATTACATCATTCCATGTGTAATTGTTATAATCGCTCTTTAAAGAAGTCATTTTCAATCCAGCTGATATTTGATGCTTATCGTTTACATACTCGAGCAACGAAAAGAATAACTTGTAAAATTCTTGCACCTCGTCTTCGGATAGATGACCTTCTTCTATTGGCTCATCCCTAAAATCGTATTTGCTCGGTCTGGTCTCGCCGTCCCACATACAAGCTGGTCGACCATTTAATATGGCACTCGGAATCATGAACATCGCTTCTTCAATCGTATACCTCAAACCGCTATCCTGCGCATTCAACCGCAAAAACCGCTTATCGTCGAATATGACGGCCTTCTTAATTTTCTTAAATATCTCTTTCGCTCGCGAACTCTTTTCCACTTCCTTGACCATCCTCCGTACCCGATTGTCGCCGATTGGAAAATCGTAATAGAAGATATTGAAATAATCGTCATCTTCACACAAATACGGCTCCACCTCGCCCAATGCCCGTTTAGCATCTAAAAAGTTGTCGAAGGAATCGTCGAAGGAGTCTCTGTAAGCAATGAACTCTTCCTCACCTAAATGGTGAAAAGTGAATAAAACACAGTAAAAATGAATCAAAGGATTGTATCTGAAGTACTCGCCCTCCTCGTCGTCTAAATCGTACTTGTCGCACAAAATTTTTTTAAATTCTCGAAAAGGCATAAAAACGCGCGTCTTCAATAGCCCGATTGCATATGGTATGTAAGAATTAGAATAAGGTGCATCGTATTTTTTTAAAGCTTTCTTGACCTCGTCGTGAATATCCTCAAATATTCGATAATCGATTTTGCTGAATATCAACTTCCGATTCAAAGTATCTATTTCCCATTTATATTTCTTCTTATCTTGGGAAGTCAACCGCGGATGACCGAGAGCATACTGCAAAAATTTCCATTCCTTTTTCGTACAAAAACCCGGAATAGCTCCAGAAATATTTTTATACATATCCAATATTGCTTCGAACATTTCGTCTTTCGATATTTCTCTATACTCCTTAGATAAATCGATTATGGCACTATAATAACTGTACAAGTCCTTCTTCGAAAGACTACCAAATTCTTCTTTTACTTTCATTTGTTACTCCTATTTTATTTGATGAACATCGCATCCCCGAACGAGAAGAATCGATACCTCTCGCTTATCGCGTGTTCGTACGCCTCCAAGATGAAATCTCTTCCGGCAAATGCACTTACGAGCATGATAAGTGTACTTTTGGGAAGATGGAAATTCGTGATAATCGCATCGACACACTTGAATGTATAACCGGGATATATGTAAATCCCTGTATCCTCTTCGCACGCGACGAAATCTCCATACTTTCCATACATCGACTCCAAGGTTCGTACACTTGTGGTCCCGACCGCGACTATTCTTCCGCCGGCCGCTTTCGTTTCCTTGAGTATGCGAGCACTTTCCTCGCCGACCACGTAATGTTCGACGTGCATCTTGTGCATACGAATATCCGCTTCCTCGACCGGCCTAAATGTTCCGAGGCCGACGTGCAATGTCACGTGTACTATTTTTACTCCCTTTACCTCTATTCGAGCGAGCAACTCCTTCGTAAAATGGAGACCCGCTGTAGGCGCGGCCGCACTTCCATCTACCTCTGCGTACACCGTCTGATAACGTCCCTGCTCCTTGAGTTCCTCGTGAATATAAGGTGGCAAAGGCATAGTCCCGAGCCGTTCCAATACTTCCATGAGTATGCCCTCGTATATGAGCTCGACGTGGACTATTCCGTCTTCCAAAATTTCCTGAACTCGAGCTTTCAAAAGACCCTCGCCGAAAGTCACGATTGTACCTATTTTGAGCCTCTTAGTCGGACGAGACAACGCCTCCCAAACGTCGTCCTCCAAATTTTTGAGGAGCAAAATCTCTATTTTGGCTCCTGTTTCTTCCTTGAGTCCGATTAACCTCGCCGGAATGACCTTCGTATCGTTTATGACGAGCGCATCACCCGGATTCAAATAATCTATAATATCCGTAAATACCTTGTCCTCGTAAGTCTTCGTCTTCCTATTCAAGACCAACAATCTCGACGAAGAACGCTCGGCGAGCGGAGTCTGGGCTATCAACTCTTCGGGCAAATTATAATTGTAATCTTCTGTGTTCAAAAATTTTCACCAACCTTTTGAAAACTTATTTTAAACCTTCGACCTCGGTTTGTCCACTAATTTGCTTCATCGAATGGATGCTTACTGGTCAAATCGATTACTTGCATTCTGAGTTCATCCAAATAATCTTTATTGTTAGGATTTTTTAAAGCCTCGGCAATTATGTGCCCGACCAATCTAAAATCGTCTTCACTAAACCCTCTCGTCGTCATGGCCGGAGTTCCGAGTCTAATTCCGCTCGTGACCATCGGCTTTTCCGTGTCGTACGGAATCGTATTTTTGTTGACCGTTATGTTGATTCCATCCAAAATCTTCTCGGCCTCTTTTCCGGTCATATGGACGGATGCCATCACATCGACGAGAATTAAGTGATTGTCCGTTCCACCTGAAACGATTCGAAAACCTTCTTTTATCAAAGCGTCGCACAATGCATGTGCATTTTTGATGACCGCACTTGCATATTCTTTGAATTCCGGCCTCAAAGCCTCGGCCATACATTGGGCCTTCGCCCCTATCACGTGCATGAGCGGTCCACCTTGAATTCCTGGGAACACCGTCTTATCTATTTTCTTCGCAATTTCCGCGTCGTTCGTCAAAATCATCCCGCCTCGTGGTCCTCGCAAAGTCTTGTGAGTAGTCGTAGTCACCACGTGCGCATACGGAATCGGAGACGGATGCACTCCCGCCGCGACCAAACCTGCTATGTGAGCCATGTCGACGACCAAATAAGCCCCCACCTCGTCGGCTATCTCTCGAAACCTCTTAAAATCGATAGTCCGCGAATACGCACTGGCCCCGGCAATTATCATTCGCGGCTTCTCCACCTTAGCTCGCCTTTCGAGCTCGTCGTAATCTATCATCTCGGTTCTCTGGTCCACGGAATATTCTACTATCGTATAATCGCGCCCGCTAAAATTTAGTGGATGTCCGTGTGTCAAATGTCCACCCTGCGACAAATTCATGCCCATGACGACATCTCCCTTGGCAAGCAAAGCTCTATAAACCGCCAAGTTGGCACTCGATCCAGAGTGTGGTTGTACATTGGCATACTTGCAACCGAACAACCGGCATGCGTACTCTATCGCCTTCTCTTCGATTATATCGACTGCTTCGCATCCTCCGTAATACCTCTTGTGCGGATAACCTTCCGCATACTTGTTCGTAAGGATACTGCCTTGTAAAGCGAGAACATCCTTAGAAACATAATTCTCGCTCGCAATGAGCTCGATGTTCACTTCCTGTCTTCTCTTTTCCTTCTCCAAAGCAATTTTCAAACTCTCATCCATGTTACTTAATCTCCTTTCATTTTGGCGGCCTTTATCGTGTTTTCGATTATCATCGCGACCGTCATGGGTCCTACTCCGCCCGGCACGGGCGTGATAAGCTTGGCCTTGGGTGCAACTCCTTCGAAATCGAAATCACCGTACAATTTGCCGTTCTCTCTCGTGATGCCGACATCTATACCGACGAACCCATCTTTGACCATCTCGGCCGTGACGACGTTTCTCTTTCCGACGGCACTTATGACTATGTCTGCCTCGCGTGTAAACATGCCCAAATCTCTAGTCTTCGAATGACACAAAGTGACCGTCGCATCGCGATTCGTAAGGGCGAGCGACAAAGGCTTTCCAACGATTTTGCCTCGTCCGATGATGACCACCTTCGCTCCCGTAAGGGGTACTTCGTACTTCTCTAATAAAACGATTATTCCCTTGACCGTGCAAGGGACCAACGCCTCTTTGCCGTGATACAATCTATCTATATTGTAAGATGTAAATCCATCGACATCCTTATCGTATGCGATTCTGCTAGCGCATGCATCGAAATCCAACCTTTCAGGAATCGGACTTTGCAAGATGATGCCCGTGACCGCATCGTTCGCGTTTAACTCCTCTATCAAGTCGATTATCTCTGTTTCACTCGCCGTCGCATCCAACTTGTGAGTGACGACCTCTATTCCGACCATGCTCGCGAACTTGACCTTGTTGCGGACGTACACTTCGCTCGCCGCATCGTCTCCGACCGTGATGATGTCCAATCGAAGGCGCAAATGCTCACCTTCGATCGTATCTTTATACTTGGTCAATAATTCGTCTCGCAACGACTTTCCATCCATGATAGTCACGATTGTTCCTCCTCTGGGACCGTATCGAACAAAGTATACGTGTGATTGATGCCCAAATGTTGATAAGATTTCTCTGTCGCGATTCGCCCACTTCTAGTTCTCTTGATGAACCCCTCTTGTAGTAAGAATGGCTCGACCACATCCTCGATGGTCGTGACCTCTTCTCCGATGGAAGTCGCGATGGTCTCGAGTCCGACCGGACCCCCATTGAACTTCTGAATGAGACTCGACAAATACTCGATATCTATCTCGTCCAAGCCGTAATTGTCGACCTTCAGCCTCTCCAAAGAACTCTTCGTAACTCCGATATCTATTCTTTCGTTTCCTCCGACGAGGGCAAAATCTCTCACTCTCTTGTAAAGACGATTCGCAATGCGCGGAGTCTTTCTACTTCTCTTCGCCAACTCCAAGGCCGCGTCCTCGTCGATTTCTATCCCGACGATGCGCGAAGTTCTCTTGACGATAGAAGACAACTCTTCGTCCGTATAATAATTGAGTTTACAGATTATGCCGAATCTATCCCTGAGCGGACTGGAAAGGTCTCCGCTTCGAGTCGTCGCCCCGACCAGAGTAAACGGTGGCAAATTTATCTTGATGCTCTTGGTGTTGCCCTCTGCTCCGATTATGATGTCGAGTTGAAAATCCTCCATCGCCGGATACAAAATCTCCTCGACGACCCGCGGCATCCGGTGTATCTCGTCTATGAACAGCACATCGCCCGGCTCCAAAGTCGACAAAACCGCGGCCAAATCTCCACTCTTTTCGATAGAAGGTCCACTCGCCGTTTTGATATTGACTCCGAGTTCGTTCGCGATTATGTGGGCGAGAGTCGTCTTGCCCAATCCCGGTGGCCCGTACAAAAGCACGTGGTCCAGCGATTCGTCCCTCATCTTGGCCGCCTCGATGAAGACTCGTACGTTCTCCTTGACGTCCGTCTGGCCGACGTAATCGTCCAGCCTCTGAGGTCTTATGTTGTTCTCGAACTCGTCCCCGACGACCTTATTTCCATCCAATACGTTTTCTTTTTCCTTCATGCCTGTTCACCTCCCTATTTCAATAACAACTTCAAAGCCTCTTTGACCTGAATCTCGATTTCCAAAGACTTGTCGATGTTCGAAATGACTCTGTTTATATCCGCGGACTTGTAACCCAAAGACTCGAGGACACTCATGAGCTCGAACGAATCGTTGTTCTCGCCCGCCTCTACGTTCACCCCGCCGAGTTTTCCCTTCAAATCCAAAACTATCTGCTTGGCCAGCTTCTCTCCGACCTTCGGAAACTTTTTCAAATAGAGCACGTTCTCTCTATCTATTGCATCGACTATCCCGGCTACACTTCCAGCCGCAAAGAAGCCCATGCCGACCTTAGGTCCCAATCCTTTGACGTTCAACAACTTCAAAAACAAATCTCTCTCGTCTCGCGATTTAAAACCGTAAAGAGAATGCTCATCTTCCCTTATCTGGTTGTATAAGTATACTGTCACTTCGGACCCCTCCTCGAAACTGTAAGGATTCGCGACGAATACACTGTAACCTATCCCGTTGTTTTCTATGACAAGCATGTTCGCCTCGACGAACGCGACCTTTCCTTTTATATAATTGTACATATCGTAACCTCCATACATCCATTATACTAAAAATGCGCGCTAAAAAAAAGCCCCCCTGGGACTTTATGTACATCGAAAGTAATACTTCCCTTTCCATAGATTATGATTGAACGAGCACATCTTCTCCATACCAACTGTTTACTAACTTCTTCAAATTGTGTTCATCGTAATCGATAAGGGTAAAACGGTCTTCTCCAACTTCTAAATGGACCTCGTCACTGAACATCACCTTCGCAATCTTTACATCGTGTTCATCATAAAACTCTATCGCGTGCTTCGGGACGATTAACAACGAAGAACCTCTAAACTCTTTGGCCTGAGAAAGATGTCAACTAATTCGAGAACATCTTCGCCCGATGTCTCTGCAATTTTGACGAACGACTCTTCATTCTCACCATCGATATTTATCATTCCAATTTTCATCTTGTAAGCTTCTTGTAGTCGTGCTTTTGCTTCTTCCAATGACAAAGTATTCTTGGTATTCGGATATAATATCACTGACGCAACGAACAAAAGGAGAACACATCCTAAAATTATTACAAATCTTTTTCGCATAGTAAGCATAGTAAACCCTCGTATCTCTTATATTTTAATTCTCGTTCGATTTCGATACCACAATTATACATCACAATTTCCAAGAAAGAAATCAAAAATTGAATTGTTCAAAAAACTAAAGACTATTCTTAATCTAGCACAAACTCTCTTCACGCATTTCTGCCCGAAACTAACACTCCAAATACCCTTTTTATGACTGTCCAAAACGAACACTTCTCGACCGTCTCTGTAACTGTGATATCCATCTCACTTATCTTTTCCTCGTTCGAATAAATCTCCAATACTCCGACCTTGTCACCTTTTTTGACGGGAGCTTTCACCTCACCCAAATTCATCTTATACGAATAATTCGCTTCTTCTGCATTTATCTTGACCAAATCTCTAGCATCTTCCATAATTGTAACTTCGGTCTTTAATTTCTCTCCGAGCTCGATATCTACCTCACCTAGGATAGTATCTTTCTCTAAAATCGTGTTGACCTTGTAGACGCTCTTTCCGTAATTTAGAAGAGCGACTGTGTCCTTGCTGCGCGAATCCTGGTCTGGTTCGCCCATGACTACGCTTATGAGCCTCAAACCCTTCCATTCTCCTGTCGCCGTCAAACAGAACCCGGCCTTGCCCGTATATCCCGTCTTGAGTCCATCGACACCCTGGTAGAAACGGACTAACTTGTTCGTATTGACCATCCAAAGACTCGACCCGTCCTTCTTTTGCAAATAATCTTCATAGATACTCGAATACTTTAATATCAAATCGTGTTTGATGAGTTCTCTACCCATTTTGGCCATATCGCGCGCACTGGACAGATGCCCATCCGCATCCAATCCGTACACGTTCACAAAATTCGTTGCCGTAAGCCCCAATTCTTTAGCTTTCGCATTCATCATCTCGACAAAGTGAGCAGTACTTCCTCCTATGGCCTCCGCCAATACCACGGCCGCGTCATTCCCGGAAGCGATGCAAACGGCTTTTATTATTTCATCCAAAGTGTACAAAGAACCAGCTTCCAAGAACACCTGACTTCCACCCATACTTGCAGCATTCTCACTGACCGGGACCTTGTCCTCTAACCCGATATTTCCCTTCTCGATAGCCTCCATCGTCAAAAGCAAAGTCATCATTTTGGTCATCGAAGCTGGAGCCAAAGCCTCATCGGCATTCTTCTCGTACAAAACTTCACCCGTACTAGCTTCGATTAAAATGGCACTTTTGGCCGTTTCAGCTAACTCGGCCGCATTCACGACACCTAGAAACGAGAACATACATAAAAGTGAAAATAATACCTTCTTCAAACTAAATCACCTATTTAAAAGTATTATTTCTCCTTCGAATGTAGAACATCATTTTGGCTTCAAATCTCGATTCATCTTCTCCATACCAATTGTTTTAATTGCAAAGTTACTCACAACATCATCGCAATGTTCTTAATCTTTTCTAATGGAAGTTTAGTACACTTTTGAACT